>JAPKBY010000491.1 GCA_028823185.1 Planctomycetota bacterium | reverse complement strand
CGACCCTCGCGACTGCCGCCGACTCCTTGGCGTAGACCTTATAAAGCATCCGCCCCTGCGCAGCGCTCGTCTTGCCCTTGCGCCCCGGGTCGTCATACATGCGATCGAGATGCCCCTTCAGCGTGACCGAGTCAAAGATCCCGCGACGTCGGGAGCGACGCTGGTTAACGATGCACAGCCCTAAGTCTTCGAGAACACTGAAGACCAAATTGGACTTCGGCCCTGAAGAGAAGAGCAGTCCGTGCCTAACGAGACTTGCGAGGGCAGCCTCAAGATCATAGGCAGAGAGATAGGTCAGCTCTTTGGCCCCCTGCAGATCAGCGATCGACTGGCGGCTCTGGTCAGCAGCAAGAATCTTCTCGAAGATCACACCCATCCGGCGACCAAGCTCTGCGACCCTAGCCTCAACGACCTCTGAGTCTTCCATCCATGCGATGATCGCAACGCGCGCTTCGTCTACGGAAGACGGGAACTGAGGCCCGCGCTTCCCAGACCAGAACCGAAAGAGCTCTTCGACATCCTTCCCGCTGAAGGATTTGACGATATCTCCTGAGTTCGAGGCGCCACTGCCCCCCCGCTGTTTCGTGCTACCCGTCAAGTCGTGCCCTCTGGGTCAGCCCCGAGTCCGATATGAGCGGACTCGATGATCTCATAGCTATAACCCTGCTCGGTAAGGAAGCGCTGACGCTTCTCTGCGAACTCCTGGTCACGACTGCCAAGAGTCACGATTGAATAAAAATGTGCCATAGATCCGTCAGACTTGGGTCTCAAGATGCGGCCCATCCTCTGCGCCTCTTCCTGCCGAGAGCCGAAAGTGCCAGAGACTTGAATCGCGACGTTGGCGTCGGGCAGATCAATCGCAAAGTTGCCCACCTTGCTGACGACGAGCGTCTTGACCTCCCCGGACCGAAAGCCCGAGTAAAGAACCTCACGCTCAGAGTTAGGAGTCTTACCTGTGATCAGCGGTGCGCCTAGATCCTTCGCGATACGATTCAACTGATCGATGTACTGCCCGATGACCAAGACGCGATCACCTTCGTGCTTGATAAGGAGCCGCTTGATGACATCGTCCTTAAGGAAGTTCTCCGAGGAGACTCTGAATTTTCCACGAGCGTCTGCGCTGAGATACTTATCGCGCAACTCATCCGCGAGGGGAACCCGCACCTCTACGCAGTGGGCGTGGGCGATAAAACCTTGGCGCTCTAACACCTTCCATGGGACGTCGTAACGCTTCGGCCCGATCAGGCAAAAGACTTCATCCTCTTTCTCGTCTTCCCTGACAAGAGTCGCGGTGAGCCCCAGCCTTCTCCTCGCCTGCAAATCAGCGGTGACCCTAAAGATCGGTGCGGGAAGCAGGTGCACCTCGTCATAAATGACCAAACCCCAGTTTTGGCCCGTGAACACACCGAAGTGAATGAAGTCATCCTTCTTCGTTTTCCGCCACGTGAGCATCTGGTAGGTGGTGATGGTCACAGGGCAAATATGCTTCTCGTTGCCGGTGTACTCACCCACCTGATCTTCACGGAGATCTGTCTTATCTAGAAGCTCTTGTCTCCATTGTCGAACGGCGACCGTGTTGGTGGTCAAGATCAGCGTGTGCTCTTTAACCATCTCCATGACAGCCATCGCGGTGACCGTTTTTCCTGCACCACAGGGGAGGACGACTACGCCATTACCACCAGAGACAGTTCCATTGGCAAAGAAGGCCTCAGCGGCTTCCCTTTGATATTTACGCAAGCCGAAAGGTTTGCCGGTCAGGGTCTCTTCTCTTAACGAGACCTCGAGACTGTCGCCCGTTAAATACCCGCCCCTGTCATCGACAGGAAAACCAAGTTTGATCAGCGCCTGCTTCAGACTTCCCCGACTGAGCTCGCCAAGCCGAACCTCACCAGACTCATCCTGGTGAACGAGCTTAGCGACTGTTTGATAGCCGAGGACGTCCTCAATAACCCCTTGGTCTCGAGAGCGGAGGACATAACCCTCGCCATCTCTCTCAATCCGCAGCACTCCATAGCGTCCGACCCAGCGATCGACCTCGTCCAGGAGGGACTGGGGAACCGGAACGCATGACAGGTCCTCAAGCACCAGA
>JAPKBY010000490.1 GCA_028823185.1 Planctomycetota bacterium | reverse complement strand
CCACCAGCTGACCTGTGCAGGTCGTCACGCGGCCGGGCCCGGTGAAGTCTGATGTCCACGCAAACCAGACGTCGTTCTCTACGGCAGAGGTCCCGTAGGCATAGCAGATGCTCTCAATTTGGCCCTCTGCTCCCGTTGTGGAGAGCGTGTTGTCAAAGGCGTATGTGCCCGATCCGGAGATGGCATCAGGTGTAGCGCAGTCATCGTTCGGCGCGAGGATGATGGGGAATAAGTTGATGCTGCCTGAGCCGAATCCTGCGGTGGAGAAGGAACCTACCTGAATCGTGTAGGTCGAACCCGCGGTCGCAGAGAACCAGACCGCCGACTGGAGACCACAGGCGTCGTCGTTGCAGCCGATAGAGCTACCAGCTGTCGGACAGCCGACCCCAGCGTGGACCGAGATCTTCGAGTCTAGCGAGGTGAAGTTGCAGGTCTCTACGGAGTAGGTGTCCGTCGTCGGAGAGGTCCACTCAAACCAGACATCGTTGTTAACAGCGCTTGTGCCGAAGGCATAGCAGACGATCTCCATCTGTCCCTCAAGGCCGGTTGAAGCGGTCGTGTTGTCAAAGGGGAAGGTGCCCGCTCCGGTGATTACGGTCGGGTTGGAGCAGTCATCGTTCATCGCCGGAGTAAAGACGGAGATGTCAAAGTTGCCCATTCCACCGTTGGCTCCCGGGAAGGTCCCGACCTGTAGCATGTAGGTTGCTCCTGCTGTGCCGTTGAACATGAGGCTCGACTGCAATCCACAGGCGTCGTCATTGCAGTCAAGGATCGTTCCTGCTGTCGGACATGTCCCGCCCGGATAAGCGGCGAGCTTGGTGTCGACGGAGGTCACATTGCAGGTCTGGACCCGGTAGGTGTCGTTCGAAGGGGCGGTCCATGCGAACCAGACGTCATTGTCAATCGTTGATGAGCCAAAGGCATAGCAGCTGTACTCGTTTTGTCCCTCAGCGCCTGTCGTGCCCACCATGTTGTCGAAGGCGAAGCTGCCCGTTCCGCTGATGGCAGTGGGGGTGGCGCAATCGTCATTGGGAGGTGTCACGACGCTGTAGATGTTGATTTGACCCGTTCCGCCGACCGCTCCCGGGAAGGTCCCGACTTGGAGCATGTAGGTTGATCCGGCTGTGCCACCGAAGGAGACCTGACTCTGAAATCCGCAGTTGTCGTCATTGCACGTGATCGATGTCGCGGCAGTCGGGCAAGTGCTGCCAGCGTAGACCGCTATCTTCGTGTCAGTGGTCGTGAGGTTGCAGCTCTCGATGTAGAAGGTGTCCGTCGTCGCGGCTGTCCAAGCGAACCACACATCGTTGTCGACGACTGAGGAGCCGAAGTCATAGCAGTTGTATTCGTTTTGGCCCTCTGCGCCCGTCGTCGCTGCCGTCTGGTCGAAGACAAAGAGGCCCTCTCCTGCGATCGCGTCAGGGGTGTTGCAATCATCACTGCCACCGGCGGCGAAGCTGAGGCTGGTCGTGCTCGCGGTGCGTTGACCGAGAGTTTGAGATGCAATCATGGCTTGCTTTGAAGCCTTGCCCTGGGTGGGCTTGACCTGGAGCGCCGGCTTAACGCGGGGCGCAGGCTTTTGGCTCTGTGCTAGCGTGGAGCTTGCGCTACATAAGAGTGCTGCGGAGAGGAGGGCAAAGCGGAGGGAGTTCTTCATGCTTTTGAAGGGTGAGTAACTTTTTAAGGTGTGTGGTCTTTCTCGCGCCTTGTGAAGCTCGTGTGGGCTCTACGGAGTTGCGCTGTAAAGATAGAGTACAGAAGAGTTCAAAAATCGGGGTGCTTTGACTGCTCTGAGATGTCTGGAGATGGCTCCAATGAGGGCAATGGAGCCTTTTAGCTCTAAGGCCGCTTCATTAGGAGTCGGCCTGTGGCGGGGAGTCTTTAGCCTTCGCGGGCAGCATCGAGGGCGTCTAGCTCTGGAGAGGTGAGCGGATAGTCATAGGGCGCTGGCTCATAGCCCTCGCGACGCTTGAGCGGCCAAGGGAGGACGCCGCAGCGCTCTGCCCAGAGTTTGTATTGAGCTGTCATCTCTGCGAGGCGCTCGGGCTCTGCGCTCGCGAGATCTCTCTGCTCGCTGCGATCGATTGAG
>JAPKBY010000489.1 GCA_028823185.1 Planctomycetota bacterium | reverse complement strand
CCTATGGAGTCCCCTACTCCAACGACATGTGGCCTTGGCACCCAGCCTATGCACAGTTCTCTGATCCCGTAGAGAAGCGCAAGAGAGGCTACCCCGACCTCTTCACCTTCGAGGGCCTCGAGATCGCGGATCCAGAAGTGACAGGTCCGGATCAGATGCGCTTCACGACAGACTTTGGTGATCGCGCCGCGTCCTTCGTGAGAGCGCACGCAGATGAGCCCTTCTTTCTCTACCTCGCCCACCCGATGCCGCACGTCCCGCTCTTCACGCGGGCAGAATCCATCGGCCGCAGCGAGCAAGGCGCCTATGGCGACGTGATCGAGGAGATCGACGACTCGGTCGGTAAAGTACTGGCAGCCTTAGAAGAGGCCGGCGTAGCTGAAAACACGCTCGTCATCTATGCATCCGACAACGGGCCTTGGCTCAACTATGGCGACCACGCTGGCTCTACGGGACCCTTGCGCGAGGGCAAGGGCACGACCTTTGAAGGAGGCGTGCGCGTCCCCTGCCTAGTCCGTTACCCAGGAGTCGTCCCCGCCGGGCGAGTGAGCCGGGAGCCTTGGATGACGATCGACATCTTGCCGACCATCGCTGGTCTCATCGGCGCAGAGCTGCCGCAGCGAGTGATCGATGGGCAGGACGTCTGGCCGCTCCTCAATGGTGCCCCTGACGCAAGCTCGCCACAGGAGGCGTACTTCTTCTACTACCACACCAACCAGCTCGAGGCGATGCGCTCAGGCCCTTGGAAGCTCCACTTCCCTCATGGCTATCGCTCAATGGTCGGCCAAACGCCGGGGAGCGGTGGCACGCCAGGTCAGTACGACTACAACGCGAAGACTGGCTTAGTGCTCTACAACCTCGAGGATGACATCTCCGAATCCAAAGATGTCGCGGCAGAACACCCCGAAGTCGTCGCTCGTCTCACGGCGCTCGCAGATGACATGCGCGCGCGCCTCGGCGACAAACTCACAGAGGTCAAAGGCGCAGAGAATCGCGCCCCCGGGAAGGTCACAGAGTGAGCGAAGCCATCCGAATCTACCGCGTCCCCACGCTCTCAACCCCGCGAACAGTCGCCCTCATTGACGGCCACTACTACGACATCCCTCCGGAGCATCAAGCTCCCACGACGACGCCGCGCGTGCTGCGCGAATTCCTCAGTGATGGCGGCCTCGTCGAATGCGATGCCCCGGAAGGAGAGCTGCTCCCCCCCATTGATCCCTCGCGCGTGGGCAAGATCATGTGCCTAGGCAAGAACTTCCACGCCCACGCGGCCGAGTTCGGAGAAGAGGTCCCCACCGACCCCCTCTTCTTCAACAAGCTGCCCGAGACGATCGTTGGACACGGGTCCACAGTTCAAGTCCCTGCCCACTACAGCGGTCGCTTCGACCACGAGGCTGAGCTCGCCGTAATCATCGGCAAGGGTGGCGTTGACATCCCTCTCGAAGAGGCCCGATCACACGTGGCTGGCTATTCCGTAGCCAACGACCTCACAGCCAGACACCTTCAAGGCGAAGATCGCGAGCGAGGCTGGCCATGGTTCCGAGCGAAGAACTTCCCCGGATCATGCCCCCTGGGCCCTTGCTTCATCCCCGCGACGGAGCTCAACGCCGACGACCTCGCCATCACCTGCCATGTGAACGATGAGCTTCGACAAGACTCCCGCACGAGCCTGATGGTGATCCCCATTGATCAAGCGATCGCTCACCTCTCCACCTATCTCGCACTAAATGCCGGCGACATCATCCTCATGGGGACTCCTGCTGGTGTCGGGCCGCTCGTCGAAGGCGACCAGGTGACCTGCACGATCGAGGAGATCGGAGCGGTCTCCACGAAGATCTCGCGCTAGCCCGGAGTTCTGCGACGCCGTCCTTGGATCAGGCGCGTGCCATTGGCATCTTCCAAGGATGCATCGATTCTCCTACCGCGCGCTGCCTCTCTCGCTCTCTCTCGTTCTCCTCGCTGTGATGGGAATTCTCCTGCCTGAGAGCCCACGCACCTTCGCAGCTGAACACCAAGCCAAGGCGCCACAAGAGGACGCTGAGCAGGACCTGCGCAGCAGCGATGTCTTGAGCTTTGGCGAGATGGAGCTGCGCGTGCTCTCTGA
>JAPKBY010000488.1 GCA_028823185.1 Planctomycetota bacterium | reverse complement strand
CTCAGCTATGAGAGTGAGAGCTTGACTGGGGGACTGGGTGCCTTGACCGTGCCCGTCGTCTCCTTAAAGGGCGCTACGAGACTCAGCCTAGAGGTCGAGATGGCGGCCGATTTGCACGTAGCCGATAGAGCGGACTGGCTGCGACCCGTGCTCGTTAAATAGGCGCAGAGGCGTCTCCCCAGCCAGAGTGACCTCTTTGAGGGAACTTGGGGCGGATTCACGCTGTCCGATTAGAATGGTGGACGAAATCACTCTTCCCTTATTTAAATTTGATCATGTCCTACAACCGCACGGCGTCGCTTTCTTTCCTCGCGCTCTTCTTTGTAGCCACAGCGTCGGCCTCGGGCCAAAGCCAGGGTGATTGGGTCGCTCTCGAGCTACCTGCTGAGGCCCCGGATCGCTGGGTCTTGGAGCTCCCGTGGCAGGGGGAGGACCTAGAGGTTGAGCTCTGGCGCGCGCCGATCAGGTCTGCCAATTACCGCGTCCGGGAGATGACGGCTGACGGCTCGCTGCGCGCTGTGGTCTCGCCGCCCGAGGCGACCTATCACGGCGCCGTCCGGGGGGACGCTTCGCGCGGCGCGGCGCTCGCCTTCGTCGGTGGCCGCGTGGAGGGCTTCGTTCAGGGACCGCTTGGCCAAGAGATTTGGATCGAACGGCGCAGGGCCGATGGCCCCGTTCCGTTCGAGGCCTTGCACTGGATTCACGAGGGAATCACAGGCGACTTCTCGCTCGGAAACTGCGGCGCCCTCGCGGCTGGGGAGGAGACGGAGGCTGCTCCTCTGGCGGATCCCACTCTTCACTTAGGCGCTGGCTGCATCTGGGTCGCTGAGCTCGCCTTCGACACAGACCACGAGTACTACTCATTGCATGGATCGACCGCAGCCTGCTCGCAGCACATCGAGGCGGTGCTGAACGCCGTCAACTTTGGCTACGCACGCGACGTGCTCATCAGGCACGAGATCTCCGACATCATCGTGCGCTCTTCTGAGCCTGACCCTTACTCGACCTCGGGGACGTCCGGATTGCTCGATGACTTCGTGAATCACTGGCAAAGCCAGCAGGGGGGCGTCATACGTGACATAGCGCACCTGATGACCGCTCGCCCGCTCTCGGACAATGTGATCGGGCTCGCTTATGTGGGTGTCGTTTGCAGTCAGAGTTATGGCTTCGGCTGGACATGGGGCCAAAACGGCATCTCCTCGGAGACAAGCATCCTGGGCCATGAGCTGGGGCATAACTGGAGCGCGCCGCACTGCCTCGACACCGAGAGCTGCGTCTGGATGTGCGGTGGCTGTAATGAATTCGGACCGATCACTGCGCAGCAGATCATGGGCTACGCGGCCGGACGCGCCTGCCTCGACAGCGCTGCGGGCTATGTGACTCCGATCCCGCCGCGCGCTTGGCCTGATGAGGCCTTAGATGGCGAGCTCGTGCTCGACGTCCTCTCGAACGATCATGACGGCAACTGTGACTCGCTCATCATCTCTGCTTTTGATGCGAACACTGCCAATGGGGGGAGCGTGACGCTCTCACCAGGCTCCGGAGAGGGAGGTCAAGACGAGCTCGTCTTCACTCCGCCTACAGGGTGGGAAGGGCTCGAGGTCTTTGAGTACACGGCGATGGACAGCGCCGGCTTGACCGACACGACCGAGGTTACGGTGGTCATCCAAGATGATCTGCCTGAGATCATGACGCGCCTGCGCCTCGACGAGACGGGCCCGAGCTTCCTCGAGGACTCAGGCCCAGGGATGTCGAACGGCTTCATGTCTGGCGGGCCTTCCGTGGGACAGCCTGGGGCCCGCCCCGAGACCGGCACCGCGGTGTTATTTGACGGCGTGGACGACTTTGGCAGGCTCAACGGCCCGCGCCGTACGGACGCGCTGCGCCTCAAATTCAGCGTCTCAGCCTGGGTCCAGGCTGCTGGTGCGAGCGGAGAGCAGATCATCTTTGGCAACCCGGGGAGTTGGAGCGTTGGGTTGCAGGGCGTCCGACCGTTCATCCGCAGGACGGGTGGTTCGAACCCCGCTCCGAACGTCTCTATCACTCCCTCCCAATGGACGCACCTCGTCTACACCTTTGAGGCTGGGGAGTCCGCGCGATTTTTC
>JAPKBY010000487.1 GCA_028823185.1 Planctomycetota bacterium | reverse complement strand
GCATCTTCGGTCTTCGCTGCGATATCCTCTGCGGTCTAAGGAACGAAGACAGAGCCCCGAGCGGAGATTCAGAATGACAGACAGTCAAGAACACGAAGACGCACAGAGACTTGAGGCGAGGGCCTCGCACAGGTTGAGCGCCCATCCCTTCCGCTCCCTCTTGTTCCTGTCCGGCCAAAGCGAGACAGCGCTTAAGGACCCGGGTCGCTTTGGAGCAGACGTCCTGATCCTCGACCTCGAGGACGGCGTGCCCCCGGACAAGAAGGAGGAGCGGCGCAGGCAGATCAAAGAGGCGGCACAGGCAGGGGCCTTCCAAGGCCTACAGACCTTCGTGCGCGTTAACGATCTGGACTCTGGCTCCGAGCTCCAGCGGGACTTGGATGCTCTCGTGACGACGGGCATCACGGGCTTCGTCCTCCCGATGCTTCAGGATAAAGGTGACATGGAGAGGTTCGAGGAGCTGGTGGCTGCCTTCGAGGCGGCGCGCTCCATTCCCCCGAAGACCTTCAGGTTCATCCCCTTGCTGGAGACTCCGTCCGGCATCCTCCACGCAGAGGAGATCGCCTTGTCGTCCGAGAGAAACGTCGCGCTCGGCTTCGGACACGCGGACCTGACGAACATCACAGGGAGCGATGACTCCAAGGAGTCGCTCCTCGGACCTCGCTCAGCGGTCGTCTTGGCTGCCCACGCCGCAGGGCTCGCCGCGATCGAGACCCCTTATCTGCAGCTCAGCAACGCGCGTGGGTTCGAGGCCGCCTGTCGCGAAGCCAAGGCCCTGGGATTCTCAGGGATGTGGTTGGTCCACCCGGCGCAGGTGGCGCCGGCGAACCGGATCTTCAGCCCGCGACCCGAGGAGGTGAGATGGGCGCGACGCGTCCTCAATCGTTCCCAGGGTGAGCTCTCACGGACGAGCCAATACGGACGGATGATCGGCTTGCCCATGGTGTCGAAGGCGCGACGCATCCAAGCTCAGGCCTCAGAGGCTGCCAGCGACCCTGGAGAGTTCGAGGGTGTGTGTGGGGAGACGCCTCTCCACGGGGTGAACCTCGATGAAATCCGCGTCGGGCAGGTGCTCGAGAGCCCGCACCAGATCACGGTCGACGACTCCTGGCGCACCACCTGGCACAGCTCGTTTCACACCCCAGACAGGTTGTTCACCAGCGAGACCTACGCCGGGGCGCTCGGCTTCGAGCGCGCACCTCTCCCGGCCGCGCTCGTGTTGAACCTCGACCTCTGTATGTCGGTGGAGCCCTTCTCAGAGAGCTGCTTGCTCCACTTGGGTCTGCATGAGGTCCGCTATCTGCGCGCTGCGTACTCAGGGGACACCTTCCGGAACTTCATCCGCGTCGACGCGCTCCGAAACACAACGAACGGCAAGCAGAGCGTCATCCGGACGACTCATTGGCTGGTGAATCAGCGAGATGAGCCGGTCTTCTCTCTGGTCAAGATGTCGTTCTATCCTCACATCGAGGGCCTCGATGAGCGCGAGACCGTTCAGGGAGAGCTCCCTTTCAGAGCGCCGGAGCCTGGAGGTGAGACTGCGCTGCGCGCAGCCCTCCTCGAGGCGGGGGAAGGGGTGCTGTCGGATGGAGCCGCTCACCGGGATCTCGAGGCGGGGCAGCTCTACCTGCACAAGCGAGTGAGACCGCTGGGAGTGACAGAGAACCTCCAGCTGAGCACGCTCTTCAGGAACACTCACCCAGTCCACTCCGACTACCAGGCGTACGCCCCGGAGCAGATCATCGTCTGTGGCGGCTTCGTTATGTCGTTGGTGATCGCTGCCGCCTCTCGGGACCTCGGCCAGGTCCTCGACGAGGAGATCGTCCACTGTTCGCACATCAACCCGGTCAACCCCTCGGACAACATCGGCGCCCTCTCCTACATCATAGATGTGCAGCCGGTCGGTGATCACCTCGAGGAGGTGACGGTCAAGACCCTGGGCTTGAGGAACACGAACGTCGAGGTCGAGCTCGCCGGAGTGAAGGTTCCGCTCGCCCTCCTCGGGACCGATCATCCCAAGCCCTCCGAGGTCGAGGCCCTCTGTGACTCTCATTGCCCTTCCCTCAGAGGGCGCATCGCTCTGCAGATGACTCGTAAGCTCTTACG
>JAPKBY010000486.1 GCA_028823185.1 Planctomycetota bacterium | reverse complement strand
GAGGATTGGCGCTTTTCGGTTCCCGCTTACCCCGTGGAAGCCGTTGTGGACCCCACAGGGGCCGGCGACAGCTTTGCAGGTGGATTCATGGGGTATGTGGCGCGAGAGGGGAACACGGCCCCGGCGACCCTTCGGCAGGCCATGCTCTATGGCACAGCCGCGGCATCATGCTGCGTCGAAGGCTTCAGCACAGAGCTCCTAGGGGGTCCCTCCAAGGTGGAGATTCAAAAGCGTCACGGCGAGCTGCTGAAGATGATCACCCCCTGAAATACTCGCAGCGCACCGGCGACCTCCGCAGGAGTCCCGAGTCTTGTTTGGGAGAGGCGCTTCAACGCCCGACGTCTGATGGCTATCATCAATACTCAACAAGACACAGCAAACCGCGAACCAGCAGGACGGAGATAGATGAACAGAAGTAAGTCAAAGGGCAAAACGAGCAAGCCGAAAGTTGTCCCCGACGGAAAGCCCGTCGACAAAAACAAGGCGCTCGGCGCCGCCCTCGAAGACATCGAGCGAGCCTATGGTAAAGGCGCGATCATGCGCCTCGGCGATGACGTCTGCACCAAAGAGCTCACGGGCGTCAGCACCGGATCCATCCAACTGGATCTCGCACTTGGTGGCCCGGGGCTGCCCTATGGAAGAGTCGTCGAGATCTACGGCCCGGAAAGCTCCGGCAAGACGACCCTTACACTTCACGTCATCGGATCTGCACAAAAGACTGGCGGCATCTGCGCCTTCGTCGACGCGGAGCACGCCCTCGACCCTGCATATGCGCGCAAGCTCGGCGTCAAGCTCGATGACCTCCTAGTCAGCCAGCCTGACACGGGAGAGCAAGCTCTCGAAATCGTCGAGACGCTCGTTCGCTCGAACGCTGTTGACGTCATCGTCATTGACTCTGTCGCCGCTCTCGTTCCGCGCGCGGAGATTGAAGGTGAGATGGGCGACAGCTTCGTCGGCTTGCACGCTCGCCTCATGAGCCAAGCCCTACGGAAGCTCACGGGAGCCATCTCTAAGTCAGACTGCCTCGTGATCTTCATCAACCAGATCCGTGAGAAGATCGGCGTCATGTTCGGAAGCCCCGAGACGACGACGGGCGGAAGAGCGCTTAAGTTCTACTCGTCAGTCAGGCTAGACATCAGGCGCATTGGCCAGATCAAGGACGGGGACAATGTCGTCGGCAACCGCACGAAATGCACTGTCGTCAAGAACAAGGTCGCCCCGCCCTTCAAGAAGGTCGAGTTTGACATCCTCTACAACCGCGGCATCAGCTGGGAAGGCGAGCTCCTCGACCTCGGCGTCCACAGCGGAAATGTCATCAAGTCCGGCACCTGGTTCTCTCTCAAGTTGCCCGGCAAAGAAGAGATCCGACTGGGGCAGGGGCAAGAGAAGGCACGAACCTTCCTTGTAGACAATCCTGATCTCGCTTCAGAGCTAGACCTGGCTGTTCGTAAGGCCAACGCCCCTGAAGAGCCTGAACCTGTTGAGGTAAAAGAAGCTGCGCCTGTTGAAGGCTGAGCGAGCGGGGCCCTTTGGCCCTGCTGTTCCGACTATATGGCACTAGCATTAGAGACGAGATGAATCGAAGCGCTGAAGATGTGAGAGCGGAGTTCCTTAGCTTTTTTGAAGAGCGAGGTCACCGCATCGTCCCATCAGGTCCTGTGTTCCCACAAGACGACCCGACCCTGCTATTCACGAATGCAGGGATGAACCAGTTCAAGGACGTCTTCCTGGGGACTGGCAGCCGCGATTACTCAAGGGCTGTAGATACGCAGAAGTGCATTAGGGTCTCCGGAAAACACAACGACCTCGAAGAAGTGGGGGTGGACACCTATCACCACACCTTCTTTGAGATGCTTGGCAACTGGTCCTTCGGCGATTACTTCAAGCGGGACGCTATCTGTTGGGCCTGGGAGCTCTTGACGGAGGTCTGGGGCCTCCCCAAGGACCGCCTCTGGGTCTCTGTCTTTGCTGGCGACGAGACCGACGGACTGGGCGCAGATGTAGAGGCCGAACGGCTTTGGATTGAAGAAGCCGGTATCGATCCATCTCGTGTCCTTCGATTTGATCGTCGGGACAACTTCTGGGAGATGGGGGAGACCGGCCCCTGCGG
>JAPKBY010000485.1 GCA_028823185.1 Planctomycetota bacterium | reverse complement strand
GTGCTCGTTCCTTGAACGATGATGCAGCCCTCTTTCGGGCGGTTCGGGTCATAGTCCCGGATGACGTAGGCACCCTTAGCAGCCTGCATGTGTGATGGCACCCCGAGCGCTTTTCTGTCCGGACTCTCGAAGGCGGGCCTAGTGAGGTGCAGCGCGATGATCGGAGCCTCGCTAGAGAGCGCGGCTGCCAGACAAGGAGCGACCTCATTGTGCTCCCACGGGTGGAGGTTGATGACGTGGCCATCAGGGAAGAGCTGCGTGACGCCTGGCGCGAAGATGCCGAAGTGTGTGCGGCTGTCCTCCGCAGTCTCAGGCCCCGAGTGTCCGACGACCCAGATGACACGACCTGTCTTTAAGGGACAGTCTTGGGCGAGCTGGCTGAAGAGGCGCATGAGGCCATACTTCAAATAACTGAAGGAGCCATAGGTGGAGCATGACGCCCAGTAGCCGTCATATTCGTTCTCTGGATCCGCTGACATATTTACAGTCGCGATCCCCGCAGAGAGTCCGGAGTTTGTGAACTCCGTGATCTGTTGAGGAAGCAGAGCGCCCTGAGGGTTTCCATTGCGCTCGTACCAGCCGAAGCCGGGCGTCTCTCCCCAACCCTTAGCGAAGCCGGAGATGGAGGTCGAGTCAGCGAGGTCGGCAGAGCTGGCGAGGACCAGCGGTCGTCCCATGCGCTCTTTTGCCAGAGCGTTCGTCCACGCTCCAAACTTGGCGAAGCCGTCCTTGTTGGCAGCCTTTGTGCCAGGCTCGATGAAGAGCTCTTTGGGGAGGGCATCCTGAGCCAACCAAGAGCGATCGCTGTCCATATTGTCTTTGCCCGCAGGAATAAAAGTCTCCGGGGCGCTGGGCACAGATTCGCCGAGCTCGAGCAGTGTGTCAGCCAGGTAGGCGACAAGCGCCGGGTCTTTACGCATCACATCCTTGATGACTTCGAGCCAGCCGCGTGACTGTTCGCGACAGGCGTCCTCGCCAGGATCTGTTGTGTCCCCCTGGCCTTCGAAGCTCACGTCGTAGGTCTCTGCGAACTCTTGGCGGCATGTCCAGAAGAGCTCGGAGTTTCGGCCGTGCGCCTTTCCGTGGCTGGGCGCGTCGAACTTATGGTAGCCGCGACCTTTGCGGGTCTTGACCCAGACCATTCCAGGCCGTCCGCCGGTCTCTTCAGGGTGACAAATCTCAAGCATGGCCTTGGTGATCGCAGCGAAATCTTCGCCGTCTTCGGTGCCAGCGACACGCCACCCATAAGGCTCAAACCAGTCTGCGGGTGACCCGTTTACGACGGTAGAGTTCGCGAACTCGTCGATGCCATGATCGTTCCAGTCCATCAGGTAGATGAGGTTGTCGAGACCTAGGCCCCACGCAGAGTTCTTCACCTCGTGGTGAGCCCCTGCAGAGTGACCGCCTTCGCCCTCCATGGCGTAGACCTTCACTTCGCCCGCGCCTGCGTGCTTCAGCGCGGCAGCTTCACCCAGCGCAGCCGGAGCGCCATGGCCCGACGGCCCGGTGTTGAATTTAAAGAAGAGGGTCTTTCCTTCCATCTCCGCGTGGCCAGGGAGGCCGCCGTTGTGCCTGAGCGTGAGGAGGTCCTCGAAGCAGAGGGCTCGCTCTTCAGCGTTGGGGACGAGGTATTTGTCATCCCCCGTTTGTTCGTGCCGAAGCAGCAGCGCCTCGTTGTAGACAGCGAGCATCGCATAGACCGCAGGGTTGCAGTGCCCGGCGACGAGGACGAAGCGATCACCAAAGGCGAGCTCCGGTCGACGAACATCCCAGCGCATACCTGCCCCTAAGGTTGAGGCGACGAGCAGCGGGACCTTTGAGCGCGAGCCTCCAGGGTGTCCGCTCTGACGGAGATTGAGCATCAGATCAATGCACTGATCGATCAGATCTCCGGTCTTTTTCCAGTGGCCGAAGTTAGCCGAGAGAGCTTCAAAGGAGGGTCTTTCCAGGGTCCGCATGTCGTGCTTGAGAGGGAGGTTTAGAGGCTGCGCCCTTGCGGGAAACTTGAGCGGTGATGGACTGACCTTCAGCGAGTCAACTTCTGTCAGCGAGGGCGCTTGAGGCTCCAGATTTTAACAAAATGAGTTAGCTTATGAGTCAGCACTCTAGCC
>JAPKBY010000484.1 GCA_028823185.1 Planctomycetota bacterium | reverse complement strand
CGTGATCTTATAGGTCGCCCACACTCCCCCGGTGCCATCAGGGAAATAGCCTTCGAGGTCAGGGGCCATTGTGATCTCTCCAGTAGTGAACTGACCTTCGTAGACGATCCCAGACGAGTTACGAACAAAGGGGCCGCCCACTCTACCTGTGATCTGAAATTGATCTGTCACCGTAGGGATCCCGTGGATGTTCAACGGCGGGGGCAGATACACAGACCAGACCCAGTTGCACTGAGGTGTGTCGAGCTCTAGAACGGGCTGTTGAGCTTCAGCATTTACGGCCATCATGGCCAAGAGGAGCGCTGCTAATGATCGATGCTTCATAGAGAAACGTGGGTTTTGAGCCAAGGGATCGGTCCAGGGCAGAGACCAAAGGATAAGACCCCTTGACCTCGCCGCGAAGTCAAGATTAGCCCGGTTCCGCACGGACGGATAGATAAGAACTCACGTTGGGCTCTCAAGCACCGTCAGACGCACCTCTGGACGGGTAAAATGTTCACAAAAGCGGCATCACCCTCGCTCGAGAGAATGTCGCTAGCGTCCGCCTTCAGGCTGACCAGGTGATCTCAATACCGTTCGTGAGGTTGAATCCGCTCTGGCAAGGGGCATTCACTGAGGGGTCGCGATACCAAAGCTGATAGCGCTTCACTGAGCCAGCGCTCACGTTCCCAGCTGCGTTCGAGATAGAGACCGAGGTCTGCGAGGTGCCGCTCGCTGAGAAGCGCACCTGCAAGCGCTTCACATTCCCCCCTGCGCAGCGGAGTCCGTCGCCGAAGACGTTCCCGTTACCGCCGTTGATTGCGTTGTTTCCCTGGAAGTAGAGGCCTGGTCCAGAGGGAAGGTTGCTGCCGCTAAAGACGATCGAGTCTGCGCTCACGCTAGCGACACCTGTCGCAGAGAGAAGAGCTCCCTGACTGGTGCTGTTCTCGCAGCCTGCGCCGACATTACCGGCCTCGTTCAGGCAGGGACAACCGACGAGAGTGTTGAAGTCCCCCACACAGAATGAGGAGAAGCCGCCACCGCCGACGTTGTAAGTGAACACGGCCGAAGAGCCTGTGTTGCCGTACTCATCCCGGCTGAACCACTGATAGGCGATCGTCCCGACCAAGCTGCCGGGGATCTCCACGCGGAAGATCTGACCTTGTGAGCTCATCGCGGGGATGACAGTCGCGCTGCCGCCATTGACGCTCACCTCCACCCAAGTCTCGTTGTACCAAGTGATGTAGTAAGCCGCGTTATCGTAGACGTGCGCGCGAAGGACTGTCGGCTCGGGGCCAGCGCTCCGGTCAGCTGCCTGCTCAACATTGGGGATGTAGGGCGCGTGCGTGTCTGCGGTCTGAGTCGTGTTCTTCAAGAACACGTTTCTCGCGCCATTGTCGTTCGCAACGAGGATGTCAGTGTCACCATCTCCATCTACATCACAGCAGTCAGCGTCAAGACCAGTAAAGCTAGATGACCCCGGGACGCCGTTGTTGACGTAGTCCAAGCTGAAGCTTGAACCGCCGTTGTTGCTATTCCGATAGAGCTTGTCCTGCCCAGAGAAGTTCGCGACGAAGAGGTCGAGATCTCCGTCTTGGTCGTAATCGAGGAAGTCTCCTTCGTTATCGTCAGCCGTTGAGTTTGAGAGGGTCGCCAGACCAGTGAAGGTGCCGTCACCATTCCCTCGCAATGTGATGTCAGTGAAGCCGAAGTTGACGAGCCAGTTGAGGCCGTAGATGTCGAGGTCGCCGTCTCCATCGAGGTCCGCCATCTCTTGCTCATAGTGGCCATCACCGCTGGTGTAGCCGCTCGGGAAAGCGCTCCCCGTGATATCGCGGAACCCAAGGACGCCGCCATTTTCTTCAAGTCTGTTCTCAAACATCCTCGGCTCCTCTTGGCGAGCTCCATGGAGGATGTCGAGGTCGAAGTCTCCATCGATATCACCTAGGTCAATATCAAGAGCGCTCGAAGCGATGTCACAGTTTGATCCGTTTGAATTCGTCGTGCTGGTCTGCTGGGTGCCTTCGCACCACAGGCCCGGCTGGCCTGACGCGACCTCTTGACCAGGCATCTGGAAGCCGGAGGGGTTGAACTCTTCAAAGAATCCGAGCCCGTCGTTGAGGAAGATCCGCG
>JAPKBY010000031.1 GCA_028823185.1 Planctomycetota bacterium | reverse complement strand
TCGAAGAGCTCGATCTATTTCTCAATGACCCGAACCCCAGCGCTTGGGACGTGGCCTTGGAGAGACTCTTCGCCTCACCTCGCTATGGCGAGCACATGGCGCGCTACTGGCTAGACGCGGCTCGATACGGTGACACTCACGGGCTTCACCTCGACTCGATCCGCAGCATGTGGCTCTATCGCGAGTGGGTCATCAGAGCCTTCAACGAGAACAAGCCCTTCGATGAGTTCACTGTCGAGCAGCTCGCAGGCGACTTGCTTGATGAGCCGACAGAGGCTCAGCTCGTCGCGACGGGTTTTAACCGCTGCAATGTGACCACGGCAGAGGGTGGCCTCATCGCCGAAGAATATCTCGTGCACTATGCCTTCGATCGCGTGGACACGACCTCGACGGTGTGGATGGGCATGACGATGCGCTGCGCAAAGTGCCATGAGCACAAGTTCGACCCCTTCAGTCAGAAGGAGTACTACGAGATGATGGCCTTCTTTCGTGGGCTCGCGGAAGAGGCCTCTGATGGCAACGCCATCATCGCGGCGCCCGCTATCCAAGCAGCGACTCCTGCCCAGAAGGCCCGCTACGCAGAGCTTGAAGAGCTCGCGACCAAGCTCACGACAGAGCTCAACGGCCCCTTGCCGGAGATCGATCTGCTCCAGGCCGGTTGGGAGTCAGAGCGTGCCACCTTTCTAGCTGAGGCTTGGCAGACCCTCACGCCGGTGGAGCTCTCTAGCTCGAATGGTGCCACCCTAGCTCTTGGCAGCGATGGAGTCGTGCAGGTCTCTGGCGAGAGCCCAGCGACAGATGTGCATGAGCTCAGCTATACGACCGAGCTTGAAGGCATCCGCTCATTGCACTTCGAGGGCTTCCCCGATCAGAGCAACGCCGCCGGTGGCTTAGGTCGTTCGGTCAACGGCAACGTCGTCATGACGGGCTTTGAGCTCGAAGCAGCTCCGATGGAGAGCTCGGCTGAGTTCAAGTCTGTCGCGATCGCGAGCGTGAAGACGAGCTTCTCTCAGGCCACCTTTCCTGTCGCCAATGTGCTCATTGAGGGTTCAGAGACTGGGTGGGCGATTAGCCCCAAGGTCAGCGATGCGTACGAGCTGACCTTCGTACTCAAGGAGCCGATCCGGCACGAGGGCGGCTCTCGCTTGAGGCTTCGAGTGCGCTATGAGTCCGTTCACCCGAAGCATGTGATCTCACGCTTCAGACTGTCTGCGGCAGCGATGCCCGAGATGTTCCCTGCAGAGCAAGGGCCGTGGATGCAGGCCGGACCCTTCTTCACGGCGACGGCGGCGGAGGCGAAGGAGACCAGCTTTGTCGACCCCGGCGCTCTTGTCGACGCGGAAGCCAGGCTTGACGCAGAGGGCGAGGAGGATGAGGAGCGAGCGTCGGTGAGCTGGGCGGATGACGATCAGCCCAACGGCGGAACGACAGAGGGCGCTTGGGTCTTCGTCGGAGAAGCTGAGGGAGCTCCTGTGCGCTCTGGCGTGAACTCTCGAAGGCAAGAGGGCGCCGGCATGGTCCAACACTACTTTCATAAGGCTACACGTTCGGCCTACTTGGGGAGCGGCGACCTCTTCTATGCGTGGGTCTATCTAGACGCCGAGAATCCCCCTGAGGAGATCATGCTGCAGTTCAACGTCGGCGGATCTTGGGAGCACCGCGCGAAGTGGGGGGCAGACAAGATCACTTGGGGTGGCGGAGCGAACGCAGACGCGGCGGCACACCGCCAGATGGGAGAGCTCCCCGCGCTCGGCGAGTGGGTGAGGCTCGTAGTCGATCCCGCTGAGGTCGGTATCAGCGCAGGAGACACCGTAGCCGGGATGGCCTTCACTCAGTTCGGAGGGCTCGCGCACTGGGACGCTGGCGGGATCGAGACAGATACGCCCTCGCTCGTCTTTAAGCCATGGCTATGGACGCGAGTGGCGCATGTGGATGGCGTCATTCAGAGCTTCGAACAAAAGGTCGGTGCCGTGTATCTCGCGCGCACTATCCATGCTGCTAGCTCGAGGAAGTACGACGTGCGTCTCGGGAGTGATGACGCTATCTGGGTCTGGTTGAACGGTGTCCAGGTCCATGCAAATGACGTCGCGCGCGGCGTCGCTGCAGATCAGGACAGCCTCTCTCTAGACCTCCTCGAGGGACAGAACGACCTCCTGATTAAAGTCGTCAACTCAGGCGGCGCCTTCGGGAGCTACTACCGCCTCGCTGACGAAGAGGTCAGCGCTGAATCAGCCGAGCTGGTCCGTGCGCTCCTGCAGCCGGAGGCGGCGCGCTCTGAAGACTTGCAGCTCGTGCTCCGGGACCACTACAGGGCGACGACCTCCGCAGGGTGGCGTGGCC
Organism: Planctomycetota bacterium; assembly: GCA_028823185.1. Classification (GTDB taxonomy): domain Bacteria; phylum Planctomycetota; class UBA1135; order UBA1135; genus JAKVCE01. The sequence goes on along the minus strand of JAPKBY010000031.1, from coordinate 8,229 downwards.
TAAAGGCGGAGGCGACCACAGCTGCCATGACGCGGGATGACTACGAGGCGGGCTTCGCTCAGACGATGATCATGCGTGAGCGTCCGAACCCGAGACCCACCCATATGCTCATGAGAGGTCAATACGACCAGCCGGGTGAAGAGGTTCAGTCTGGCGTTCCTGCGATCTTCCCCGAGCTCTCCGAGGGGGCAACGGCTGATCGCTTAGGCCTCGCCAAGTGGTTGGTTGATCCCTCTCACCCGCTGACCTCGCGGGTGATGGTGAACAGGCTCTGGCAACAGCTCTTCGGCACTGGGATCGTTAAGACCTCAGAGGACTTCGGCGTCCAAGGGGAGTGGCCCTCTCATCCAGAGCTCCTCGATTGGCTCAGCGTAGAGTTCATCGAGAGCGGCTGGGACATCCAGCACATGTTGCAGCTCATGATGAGCTCCGCTGCGTATCGGCAAGACTCCAGGGTCGATCCGGCGAAGCAAAAGTACGATCCGGAAAATCGGCTCGTGGCTCGCGGTCCAAACCATCGCCTCGACGCAGAGGTGATCCGAGATGGCGCCCTCGCGATCTCAGGTCTCCTCGTGGAGAAGATCGGTGGAGAGAGCGTCAAGCCCTATCAGCCGCTCGGAATCTGGAAGGCGGTCGGCTACACCTCAAGCAACACCGCGAACTTCAAGCAAGATGCGGGCGACGCGCTCTATCGACGGAGCCTCTACACCTTCTGGAAGAGGACCGCGCCGCCGCCGACGCTCTCTAGCTTTGACGCGCCGAGCCGCGAAGAGAGCTGCGTGCGGCGAGAGCGGACGAACACGCCGTTGCAAGCGCTCGTGCTGCTCAATGATGTACAGCATGTTGAGGCCGCGCGCGTCTTCGCTGCGCAGCTCCTCGACTTCGAGGGCGAGGAGAGCTCACGCTTGGAGCGCGCCTTTAGAATGGCGACCTCACGCCTTCCGTCCACGGAAGAGGTGGAGATCCTGGCGGGTCTCTTGTCTGATCAAAGAGAGTTTTACGAGGCCAACCCTGAGGCAGCTAAGGAGCTCGCCTCGGTCGGTGACAGCGCCCTCGCAGAGAGACATGAGCACAGCGCGATCGCGGCATGGACCGTCGTCACGAGCGCCGTCTTAAACCTTCATGAGGCGATCACGAAAGGCTGATGAACCCCCTCCAGGAACGACACGAGCTGCTCACGCGGCGGGCGCTCTTGCGCGGGACAACGGGCGGGATCGGAGCTGCTGCTCTCTCTAGTCTGCTCGCTGGAGAGGCGAGCGCAGGTGAAGGCGGCGTCATGAACTCGACACACTTCCCTGCCAAGGCGAAGCGTGTCATCTATCTCCACATGTCTGGCGCGCCCTCGCAGATCGACATGTGGGACTATAAGCCGCTCCTAGAGAAGTACTACGACGTCGAGCTCCCTGAGTCCGTCCGCCAAGGGCAGCGATTGACGACGATGACCTCCGGTCAGGCTCGCTTTCCGATCGCTCCATCGAAGTACAGCTTCGCGCGACATGGTGAGACCGGGTGCTTTGTCAGCGAGCTCCTGCCCTTTACCGCTGGAGTCGTAGACGACATCGCAGTGATCCGCTCGCTTCACACGGAGGCGATCAATCATGACCCAGCGATCACCTTTTGTCAGACAGGCCATCAGCAACCAGGTCGCCCCTCGCTGGGCTCGTGGCTCTCTTATGGTCTCGGAAGCGGAAACAGAGATCTCCCGGCGTTCATGGTGATGACTCCGACGTGGACTGGCCGTGGAGATGCGCAGGCGCTCTATAGCCGGCTCTGGGGGACGGGGTTTCTCCCCAGCGAGCATCAAGGTGTCGCCCTTCGCGCGCAAGGTGATCCGGTCCTTTACCTCTCCAACCCCGCTGGCCTAGACAGCGCTGGGAGACGCCGTCAGCTAGATGCGATCGAGGCTCTGAACGCCAAGCACGCGAGAGAGACTGGGGACCCTGAGGTGCTCGCGCGCATGGCTCAATATGAGATGAGCTTCCGAATGCAGGCGACGGTGCCTGAGCTCATCGACCTCTCGAGCGAGCCGGCTCACGTCAAAGATCTCTACGGCCCTGATGTGGAGAAGCCGGGGACGTTCGCGAACTGCACGCTGCTCGCGCGTCGCATGGCTGAGCGTGGAGTGCGCTTCATTCAGCTCTATCACCGCGGCTGGGATCAACACGGCAACCTCCCGACAGACCTCCCCAATCAGTGCAGGGACATTGACCAGGCTTGTGCCGGACTCATCCTAGACCTCAAGCAGCGCGGGATGTTTGAGGACACGCTGGTCGTGTGGGCGTCTGAGTTCGGGCGCACGGTCTATTGTCAGGGCGGGCTCTCTCGGACTAACTATGGTCGCGATCACCACCCCAAGAACTTCACGGTCTGGATGGCAGGTGGGGGCATCAAGGGCGGCGTTCAGCTCGGGAAGACGGATGACTTCAGCTACAACGTCGTCGAAGACCCCTTTCACGTCCACGACCTCAACGCGACGATACTTCACCTGCTCGGCATTGATCATGAGCGCTTAACTCATCGTTTCCGTGGCCGTGACTACCGCCTCACTGACGTCGAAGGCGAGATCATAAAGCCGGTCTTGGCTTAGCGCGGAGTCAGCACGCGCAATGCGCTGGGGATGACCTCGATCGAGAGGGCGCGAGTGATCTGCATCTCCCCGTCTACGACGATGTCTCGAGGCTCATCGAATTGAATATGGAGTCGTTGAGCGCGCCGGTGTTCGACCGCTCTCGCTCTGAGATGCCAGCCTTGAGTGAGGCGTGCGAAGAGCAGGAGGAGCTGGAGGCGTGAGGTCGGTTTGACTCGGACTAGATCGAACTCGCCGTCATCGAGGAGCGCATCTGGGGCGATGGGCATGCCGCCGCCGGCCTCCGGAGTGAGGCAGGCGAGGCCCATGAGATCTCTCGCCTCGACGCTCGAGTCATAGTGGGTGTTGACCGCGGCGATGTCACCGAAGAGCAGCACTCGCAGCGCAGCGCGCGTGTAGGGGAGCCCACGAGAGCTCCGCATCTTCTCAGCGAGGAGCGTCACACGGGCTGGGAGCCCCCAGCCGACGACGTTGATCGCGTGGGAAGTGCCAGAATCCGTCGTCACCTTCGCGACATCGATGGGAAGCAGCCGTCCGCTGCGCAGGGTCTCCTCAGCGATGAGCTTTGATTTGACACCAAGAGCCGCAGCGAGCGCATTGCCAGAGCCGCAAGGGAGGATGGCGAGGGCGGGGAGCGTATCGGGGCTAGCTTCGAAGAGTCCGCTGACGGCTTGATGGATCGTTCCGTCGCCGCCGAGGACGAGGAGGGTGTCCTTTGGCTCTAGGTCAAGGTCACGTACCAGCTCGCGCACGCCAGCGGGATCGTCGTTGGTGATGATCCTGGAGTTAGGGTGCTCGGATCGGAGGTGTTCAAGGATCGCGCTAGATCGCCTGCCACCTGCTGCGGGATTGGAGAGGATCGTGAGCCGCTGGTCCATAGATGAAGGGTATCGTGAGTAGACCGAGGAGGTGATGTATGGAATTCGATGAGTTGATAAGCGGCGGCTGGGCACGACACGAGGCAGAGACTGAGCAGCTCGCTCTAGATCTGATCGAAGGCGTTGAGCTGGTGGCGGACGCAGGGCAGGCGGCAGCTTTCAGCGCGCTCGCATCGCACACCTTAGGTGAGCACCTCAGCAATTGGGGCGGAGCGGCCACTCTGATTGAGGGTGCTCTTCACGGCTTAGAGGAGGCTCCAGCGCTCACTTCCACAGTGATCTTGCTCGGGATCGCGCAAGAGTTCGCCGGAGATGAGGCCGCAGCGACGGCCTCTCTTGAACGCGCCCGAGCCCTCGGGGGCGATGACGTGCTCGTCGGTGTGCGCACCCATTTCGCACGGGCCTCGGCGCACATGGGCGTCGGCGACACGTCCATGCTCGTCCAAGAGCACAAGAGCGGGATGGCGCTCGTGTCTGGGATGACTGATACGGCGAGCGTCGATCGCCTCGTCGCGATCATCTCAAACAATCTAGCGAGTCACCTCCTCGGACTTGGAGAGCTCAGTGATGTTGAGGGCGCTGGTTTGCTAGCGATCGCGGAGGCCTCGAGGTCTGCTTGGTCACGCGCAGGTGAGTGGGTCCAGCGAGAGCGCGCCGATTACCTCATGGCTTTGGTGCACAACAAGCTCTCGAATTGGGAGGCCGCCCTGGAGGCTGCTGATGAGGCACTCGGGATCATCTCTGCCAACGGAGAAGAGCTCGTCGATGAGGCCTTCCTGCAGTTGGCTCGCGCACAAGCCTTCGACGGAATGCAAAACCTTGGAGATCGGGACGCGGCCCTCGGCGTAGCAGACGCTCTCGCCGCAGAGTGGGGTGAAGGTCTGAAGGGGTGGTATGAGGATCAACGCGCGAAAGCTCTAAGCGTCTCCGCTTAGTCTTCAAGCGCGCTCAACAAGGACGCTGCCTGGGTGTGCGCGGGGCTGTACGAGAGCAGCGTGCGTAGCTCAGCTTTGGCTTGCTCCTTCTCTCCGAGGTCTCTTAGAGCGTGCGCGAGGTTGTAGCGTGAGTCTAGATGAGAGGGGTCGCCTCGGAGCTGCTCTCTGTATTGAGCCGCGGCCTCTGCGTTAGCGCCCCTGCTCTGGTGAGCCCACCCGTGCAGATAGTGAGAGTTAGAGAAGCTGTCGACGATCCTGTGAAGCTTCTCTAAGTGCGGCATCGAGCTCTCTACATCGCCTGCGACTTGTAGTTCACGCGCGTGACGATAGAGCAGCTCGACCAAGAGATCGCGATACTCGATGTGGGTGGGCTCAAGGTCATGAGCGCGGGCGGCGTGTGTGATCGCCTCTTCATCACGATCAGCGAAGACGAGCGCACGCGCGAGCCAATGCTGCGTGACTCCCCAACGAGGGTTGTCCGACGCGGCTTTTCTGGCGAGGACGAGGCCCTCTTCAACATCTCCAGCCTGGATCAGCAGGATCGCGAGGTTGATCTTCGCGTAGGCGTTGTGTGGGTTGAGCTCAAGGGCGTGGCGATAAGCGGCCTCGGCTCGTGCCGGGTCCTTCTCTGCGATGCTGCGACCATAGTTGAGATGACCTTGAGAGCTTGTGCCGAGCTCGACGGCGCGGCCCCAGAGGGTCTCCTCTGTCTCCCAGTGCCGAGCGTTGCTGTTTGAGCTAACGATCAAGAGCAAGCAGAGGGCGCCGAGGCTCGGATAGCGCGCCGCTTTCGGGAGGGCGCAGAGGAGGGATCCTCCAAGCAGGCAGGCGAAGGGGAGGCTGATGAGTTGGCGATAGTCCTCCGCGAAGCTCCTCATGGGGATCACTGAGGAGGTCATGGAGAGCCAAGCGAAGTAGGTGAAGATCGCGAAGGCGATGAGCGGACGTGAGCGCGCGCTCCGCCAAGCCGTTGACAATGAGAAGGCGATGAAGAGCGCGCCAAAGAGGACCTTTGGATCTGTCAGGCTAGCGGCCTCGATCTGGGGGAGAGGGTGCAGGCTGAGCGGCCAGATGAGATTCTTGGCGTAGTAGAAGAGGTGGAGTCGGAGCTCCGTGAGCGGGTACTCATAGGGCGCCCTGGCTACGACGAGCTGATCAGCGTCGGAGAAGCCGATGCCGTAGCGGACGAAGGCGAGGTAGGCGCCGACGAAGAGCGCGAGCAGGCCGACCCGTCTCCAGAGCACAGGGTCCAGAAGATTGCGACGGCCAAGGGTGAGCTCGTAGATGAGCGCGATCAGCGGGAAGAGCGCAGCGTTCTGTTTAGAGAGCAGACCGCCGAGCAGGCAGAGCCCGCAGATGACCCAGGCTCTCAGGCTCGGTCGCTCTGCGATGCGGAGATAGGCGATGAGCGCGCCCAATATGAAGACGAGAGCGAGGAGCAGGTCTCTATTGGAAACGTAGTTCACAGCTACGCCTGCGACGGGATGAGCTGCGAAGAGCGCAGCTGTCGCGAAGCAGAGGAAGGTGTTTGGTGCTTCGCTGTCTCGTGCGCGAAGGAGCGCTCGAGTGAGGAAGAAGATCAGCCAGACGGCGATGAGATGTAGCAGGAGGTTTCCTGCGTGATGAGCGATGACGGGGTCTATGCCGAGGCGCTCTCCGGCTGCGTGAGAGAGCGAGAGCGTGAGGGGTAAGAGCGGTCGGTATTGGACGATCTGCGGGAGCGTCGCCATTGTGCTCGGGTCCACGAAGTGCCTGCTGATCGGGCTCACCACCTCTATCGCCGGGTTGTTGGTGGCGCGAAAGAAGTCATCTAAGTGAAAGCTGGAGCGCAGGGCCTGCCAGTGGGCCGCCGACGCGATGGCCGTGAGGACGCAGAGCGCGAGGGCGAGGGCTGCGCGGACAGGTTTTCCGTTTTGACTCATACCTTTAAAAGGTAGCAAGGAGAGACTCGTGGAGCCATGAGGCGAACGAGCGCGAGGCAAGCGTTAGACTCTTCAACATCATGCGATCAGCCACAGTCACAACAGTCATCTCTCTTCTGGTCATCGCGAGCTGCGGTGGTGGTGGTGGGGAGGAGAGCAGCGCCCCTTCAGCCGTCGATTCATCTGCGCCGTGGTTTAAGGAGGACGCGGTGGCACGCGGCCTCGAATGGGAGCACACAAAGGGGGCAGAGGTTCGTTATTGGTTCCCAGAGATCATGGGGCCCGGTCTCGGCGTCTTGGACTATGACCGTGACGGTGACATGGACCTCTATCTGGTGCAGTCAGGTGATTTGAACGCAGGTGAGAGCCCCAATCTCGGTAACAGCCTCTTCTCAAATGATGGGACAGGCAAATTCAGCGATGTGAGCGCCAGCTCTGAGGCCTCAGGCTCAGGCTATGGAATGGGCTGCGCCTGCGCTGACTATGACGGTGATGGTTGGACTGACATTTATGTGACCAATGTTGGAGCTAACGCGCTCTTTAGGAACGGCGCTGATGGGACCTTCTCCGAGCGCGCGAGCGCCGCTGGTGTCGACGATGACGCTTGGGGGACGAGCTGTGCCTTCCTCGACTATGACCGAGATGGAGACCTCGACCTCTTCGTTGCGAACTATCTGAACTGGTCCGAGGCAGTAGAGATCGACTGCATGTCAGGCTTCGGAGATCCCGACTATTGTCACCCGAACAACTACAACTCTCCTGCTCAAGATGTGCTCTACCGCAATGAGGGTGACGGCACCTTTAAGAATGCGACAGAGAGCTCTGGTGTGGGCAAGGCGTACGGCAATGGGCTCGGCGTCGCGCCAGGTGACTTCAACGATGATGGCTTTGTTGACATCTATGTCGCGAATGACATGACGGCGAATCAGCTCTGGATGAACCAGCAAGACGGGACGTTCAAAGAGTCTGGATTACTCAGCGGGTGTGCCGTCAACGGCGAGGGCTCGGCTGAGGCAGGCATGGGCGTCGTCGCCTTTGACGCAGACAATGACAGCGACCTCGACCTCTACGTCACGCACCTGCGAGAGCAGACGAACACGCTCTATCTGAATAAGGGGGGCAGGTTTAGCGATAAGACCTCGATCGTTGGCTTGGCTGGACCGAGTCTGCGCTACACAGGTTTCGGCACAGGCGCTGCTGACTTCAACCAAGACGGGAACTTGGACCTCTATGCAGCGAACGGCCGCGTGGGGAAGTGGCGCCCGCAGTTCCTCGATGATGATCCATATGCGGAACCGGACCAACTCTATGTAGGCCTCGGCCGCGCTCGCTTTAAAGAGGTCTCGCCTCAGGGCGGGACAGCTGCTCCTTACTATGCGACGAGCCGAGGGATGGCCTTTGTCGACGTGGATGGTGACGCCGATCTTGACGTCGTCGTCGGTGACAATCATGGGCGCGTGCGGCTCCTCATGAATGTCGCCCCCTCGCAAGGCAGCGGAGCGCTCATCAGCGTCCTTGAGGCGAGCGGTGCGCCGGCCATCGGCGCGCTCGTGACTGTGACTGCGGGGGAGCTGAGCCTGACGCGTCCGGTTCAGCCCGCCTTCAGCTATTGCTCAAGCAGTGACCCTCGCGTGCACTTCGGGCTCGGTGACTATGAGGGGTTGATCGATCTCTCGGTTCAATGGGTGGATGGCAGCGTCTCTGAGCAGAAAGGCCTCACGCTTGGTTCCGAGCTCTCCTTCAAGCGCCGCTGACCTTCTCCTTGAAGCGAGATGGGGCAAGGTCACAGGGCGAGGCAGCGCTGTGTGAGCGCGCTTCGTTTTTTAGGCGCGCACTGGAGCTTGGTGAGGTTCCGGAATCACCGCCTCTGGATGAGCCAGTAGTCGATTCTTGTGTTTGAGAATTCC
>JAPKBY010000483.1 GCA_028823185.1 Planctomycetota bacterium | reverse complement strand
GCCACTCGATAGACGACGTTTGAGTGCATATTTCCCCCGTGCAAGGGGTGCGGGTGCCCGATGACACAGAGCGCGCGCGGCGGCTGCGTCGGCATCAAGAGCTCACCTTCCAGCCGCCCTACGCTGCCCTCCCAAGCCACCCTCATCTCTTCACCGCTCGCTCATCGAAGAAGTCTCGCAAGACTGTCGGTAGCGGGCTCATCGCTACGACGCGCTCTCCTGTGGAAGGCGAGGTGAACGCGAGTCGGTGGTGATGAAGCGCATGCCTCTCTAAGAGCAGCGCCGCGTGGTCAGCTTCGGTTAACTCATCATCTGCCGCTCGCTGGAAGATCATCTCATCGTCGCCGTAGAGCTTGTCTCCCACGATGGAATGGCCCAAGGCTGCGAGATGAAGACGGATTTGGTGTTGGCGCCCTGTGAAGAGCTCGCACTCCAGGAGTGTGAATCTGAGCGCTCGCTCAACGACTCGCCAATCTGTTCGGCTCTCTTGCCCGTCGGCGGCGCAGGCCATCTTCAATCGAATCGTGCTCGTCCTTGAGGAACCGATCGGGTGATCGCAGCTGCCCGACTCAGCAGCGACCTCGCCATGGACGATCGCGAAGTAGTGCTTCTCCACTTCACGTTCCTCGAATTGGCGCGCAAGCTCGGCGTGCGCGGGGAGCGTCTTCGCCACGAGCACGGCGCCGCTGGTCTCTCTGTCAAGGCGATGGCATAGCCTGGGAGCCATCCTCCCTTCAGCGATCGCGTCTGAGTACTTGGCGTGAACTCTTAGGATCAGGTTGTCATTCAGATAACGCGACGTGGCATGGACTGCGAGCGGTGCTGGCTTCTCTAAAACGAGGCAGGCATCGTCCTCATAGATCACGGTCAAGTTGGTGTCGACATCCTTGATCGGAGCTTGCCGCAGGTCAGGCGGGATGACGACGACGACTCGCGAGCCATGACGCAGCTTTCGCCCTGAGCGCTTCTCTAGGGTCAGCTCTCCAGTTCCCATTGGCCGCTCTGGCGTGCTCGCATCCACATGGACCCAACCCTCCTTCACGAGCGTCTTGAGTGAGCTCCGCGAGCGCCACTTGAGATGCATGGCGAGGAAGCTGTCGAGACGGATCAAGACATCCTCCACCTTCAATCCGAGCGCGCTCGCGTCCACCTTGAGCTCGATCTGCTCAGGCGGTTTAGTGAGGTCTCGGTCCTTGCTGAAGAGTCCCATGCTTAGCTAACGATCCCCTTAAATGCAGAGACGACCCGCTCGCGCTTCGCGAGAGAGCCGTCCATCCCGACCTAAGTCGGCGTCGCGGGTGCCGGACTAGCGGCGGGCGCGACTCTTGCGGAAGTTCGGGTCCTCTTTACGAGCGGCCTTCAGAATTGTGCGAATGCGCTCTCGTCCCTCACGACGGCGCTTATCAGAGCGCTTCTCGTGCCAGGTGTTGGCTTTTGCCATACGGAAGATTCCGCCGAAGTTGCACTGGCGCTTGAAGCGACGCAGCGCGGCTTCGAGCGACTCGTTGCTGCGAACTTGGACCTTGATCGACACGCTATTTCCTGGATTCTCCGAGAGGGGGTGATGCTTGGGTCCACGCGCTCCTTTGCGCACTTCTCCAACTTGAGCGGAAAAGAATAGCGAGCTAAGAGCGATCCGTCCAAGCATCGGCTGGATTTCCGTGCTCTAGGGTGCGATCCTGTACATATGAGCACGGGAGAAGGAACAGCGGGAGGGCAGCCTCATGCCTCTTCAGGGGGTCTTAAGACCCTCGTTGCGACCATCGACATCGTCACTTTCACGAACCCTGAGACCCTCTATTCCGTCCTCCGGGTCAAGCCCGAGGACGGCCAAGACCTCCCACCTGACGGGCTCTTCAGACCGGCTCGGATCACTGCCGTTGGACGCGCATCGGCCCCTGAGGTCGGCCAACGGGTTCGTCTCATGGGCCGCTGGGAGGAACACCCTAGCCACGGAAAGCAGTTCACCTTTGAAGAGCTCGAGCTCCTGACCCCCATAGATGCCGATGGCCTCGTCATCTACCTCTCCTCTCCGACCTTCCATGGCATCGGCCCCACGATCGCTCAACGCATCGTTGAACGCCTCGGCACAAATGCCCTCGAAGCGATCCGCGA
>JAPKBY010000030.1 GCA_028823185.1 Planctomycetota bacterium | reverse complement strand
CACAGGAATCATCACTCATGGTTGGACAGAGAAGCAGGCTGAGAAACTGGTTCGATTGGGTGTCATTCCATACATCAACAAGGACGCCATTTTTATCTCGGATGAGATCGGCATCTCAAAGCCGAACCCTAAGCTCTACGAGACCGCGCTAAACCGCTTAGATCTTCAAGCCGCTGAGGTCATGTACGTCGGCGACAGCCCAGCACATGACGTCGCACCTGCAAAGTCCCTTGGAATGATCACGGCCTTCGCACGTCGCGCATCGAAGTGGACGCCTTCGGGTGAGAGCCAGCAGGCTGATCACGATATCGACAGTTTCGAACAGCTGCGCGCGATCCTTCGAGATCAGTACGAAGTCTCCCTCTAGGAGATCAGGTGACAAGAGGCGCAGTGGCCTCCTTCGATCTCGATGCTCTCTGGATAAACATCCGCGCAGCGCGGCTCTACCACAGGACAGCGAGTGTGAAAGTGGCAGCCGGACGGTGGATGAATCGGTGAGGGCACGTCACCCTCGAGATGAACTCGAGCCTTTCGGCGAGTCGGATCCGGCGAGGGGATCGAAGAGAGCAAGGCCTGCGTATAGGGATGCTTGGGATCATTAAAGATCTGCTCGGTTGTCCCCTGCTCCACGAGCCGCCCTAAGTACATGACAGCGACCCTGTCAGAGATGTAGCGCACCACCGAGAGGTCGTGTGCGATGAAGATGTAGGAGAGACCAAACTCATCCTGGAGATCTTTGAGCAGGTTGATGACCTGGGCCTGAATAGAGACGTCGAGCGCGCTGACAGCCTCATCGCAAACAATGAGCTTGGGTTTGAGCGCCAGCGCTCTCGCGATGCCGACTCGCTGACGTTGCCCTCCTGAGAACTCATGCGGATATCTATTGGCCACCTCTGGACGCAGTCCGACGAGCTTCAAGAGCCCCTCTACCCGATCCTGAAGCTCGCTCCCGTGAGCCAGACCTCGGACAGCCAAGGGCTCCGCGATCGCATTGCCCACAGTGAGGCGTGGGTTGAGACTTCCATAGGGGTCTTGAAAGATGATCTGGAGGTCATCGCGCCGAGCGCGCATCTCGGAAGCGCTGAGCTTGAACAGGTCTACCGGCTCTGAATCCGGCTCGGCGCGGTACATGGCGCTGCCACCGGTAGGTTCAATAAGCCTCAGGAGCGAGCGCCCTGCAGTGGTCTTTCCACAGCCCGACTCTCCGACAATCGAGAGCGTCTCTTTTCGACCGACATGGAAGCTGATCCCATCGACGGCTTTCACTTCACCGACAGGGCGCGAGAAGACTCCCGATCGTATGGGGAACCATTTTTGGAGGTCGACCACCTCGAGAATAGGACTCGTATTCATCACAGCTCCTTGGCCTCCTCGAGGTGATGGCACGCCGCCGTATGCTCTTCGCCTTCCACGATCGCGAGCAGCAGAGGCTCTTCACTTGCGCAGCGCTCCGTGGCGATTGAGCAACGAGTTCGAAAGCGGCAGCCGCTAGGGAAATTGAACGCGCTAGGCACGATCCCTGGGATCGTCTCAAGTCGCTCTCCCTCTGTCGCGAGGTCAGGGAGAGAGCGAAACAGCCCGATCGTGTATGGATGCCTTGGGCTCGCAAAGAGCTCTTCGACTGGGGCGTACTCAACGACCTTGCCCGCGTACATCACCGCGACGTGGTGAGCGGTCTCAGCGACGACCGCTAGATCGTGCGTGATCAAGAGCATGCTCATCCCCTCAGCTTCCTGGAGCTCACGTATCAGGTCGAGGATCTGAGCTTGAATCGTGACATCAAGCGCGGTCGTCGGCTCATCTGCGATGAGAAGAGATGGGTCACAAGACATAGCGATGGCGATCATCACGCGCTGACGCATCCCACCGGAGAGCTGGTGTGGATACTCATCGACGCGCTCCTCCGGGCTCGGGATGCCGACCTTGCGCAGCATCTCAACCGCGTGAGCTCTCGCGGCTTCCTTATCTAGACCACGGTGAAGCATCACCGTCTCCATGATCTGGTCACCGACGGTGAACACTGGGTTGAGCGCAGACATCGGCTCTTGGAAGATCATCGCGATCTCATCACCTCGAATCTCGCGCATCTCTGCGTCGCTCTTTGAGAGGAGATCTTGGCCCCGAAACATGATCTTGCCACCCTCGAACTCGCCCGGAGGACGCGGCACTAGCTGCATCACGGAGAGCGCGGTCACGCTCTTCCCACAGCCTGACTCACCTACCACCCCGAGCGTCTCGCCCTTCCGGACAGAGTAGGTGACCCCATCCACAGCCTTCGCGATGCCTTCATCTGTGTGGAACCAAGTCTTCAGCCCCTGCACCTCAAGGAGGACCTCGTTAGAGGAGGGATCAGTTGAGGCTGTGGCGGGAGCCCCTTTCGTGCGCTCTCTGCTCATGACTTCATCTTGGGGTCTAGGGCATCACGCACAGCGTCGCCTACGAGGTTGTAACAGGTCACCGTGATGAAGATCAGAACGCCTGGGAAGACCTGAATCCACCAGAACTCTGGGCTCTTCGACTCGTTCACCAAACTCCCCCATGAAGCCTCGGGGTGCTGAACTCCAAAGCCCAGGAAGCTGACGGCTGACTCGGTCAGAATCCCGGCAGCGACTGAGAAGGCAGCGTTGACGAGCACAGGGCTGATCGCATTAGGCAACACATGCCGAAAGATCGTCCGCATGTTCGAGAAACCCAGGGCGTTCGCTGCCAAGACAAACTCTTGCTCACGTAGCCTTAAGAATTCACCGCGCACGAGGCGCGCAGCGCCAGTCCAGCGCACCAAGGCGATCACGACCACGATGATGAAGATCGGTGGGATCGAGACCTCCTTTGGATCGATGAAGGCGAGGCTCGCGAGGATGAGGAAGAAGGCTGGAATCGATTGAAGAATCTCGATCACACGCATGATCAGGACGTCTACCCAACCCCCGAAGTAACCTGCGATGGACCCGATGAAGACTCCGATGACCGTCAGGAGTACGGCAGAGAGGATGCCGACGGCCAAGCTCACTCGGCCCCCCCACAGCAGCCGCACAAAGAAGTCACGACCGAGCTCATCTGTTCCAGCGAGGTGACGATGTGGCGCGTTTGGCCAAGGCTCTGAGTAGCGCACCTCTACAGGCGTCGCCGGAGGCAGATACCCTGTGATAGCGTCTGGCTTGGCCACCCTGAGTCCGCGCATATAGCGGCCTTCGGAGTCCAGCCGAGAGCTTGCTGTCCAAGTCGGTGGACGAAAGCCCTCTTCCTTATGCGTCTCTGCATATCCCAGAGGAATAGGAGCCATGATGGGCGCCTCTAGAGCAATGACTGAACCATCGGTCAGCCCGCGCTTGAATGGGGAGACATCAAAGGCAGGCGCGCCGCCTCCGACAAAAACGACCCAGAGAACTGCTGCGAGCGCTGGCAGACCTAAGCAGAGCGTACGCTTCGCTCCCCTCGCTCTACGGATCCGCTCGCGATCGCTAGCTAAGAGATGGTTCCAAAGTCGGTTCCAAAGAGGAAAAGTAGCCAGCAAGACCCACAACACCATGAAGGCGATGGAGCCCCACCCCAGCCCTTCAGCTAGCGGATATCGCGTCGACGGAACGAGGTGCTTGCCCGGGGCGCCCTCCTCGCTCCCATGAGGCGCTGAGGCATAATCAGAGGCGAAGCTCTTCGCCTTTTCCTGCAAGGGCCAGAACTCTTCCACGGTGTGCGTGGTCTCTCCCTGCAGAGCACGTTCATGATTACGAATGAGCGAGGCCTCAAACTCATTCACAGCCACCTTATCGCTCGAAGGCAAGAAGGACCGAATCAGCTCTAAGCGTGTTGAGACCGCGGTCACCTCACGTTGTGAGAGGCGCGCGCGCTCAGAGAGGTCTGGCCCGTTGTCGTGAATACGATCTAAAGCGACTGTCGAGAGACGGCCTACAGCGCGGACGGCGCTGTCGTATTCTCCATAGTTGACTGCGACGAGCTTGAAGGGCCGGTCGTTTCCAATAAGAGGCGCGAAGATCGCGAGACCATAGAGCAGCGCGAGCACAGCCATCCCGACATTAAAGAGCTTCCGCTTCGCGAGCTGCTCTAGGACGAGATCCCAGTAGTCCTTTGAGTACACCGCCTCTCCCTCATGCTCGGAGGAGTCTGCGCTGAGGGCGCCCGTCTTCATCGATTGATTCGTCATGGCGCTAGCTCTGGCGGATCCTCGGATCGACAAGCGAGTAGGTGATGTCAGAAAAGAGGATGCCGAACTGCGTCATGACCCCGACGAAGACCGTCGTCGCCATCACGATGTAAAAGTCCCTGCGCAGCAGCCCTTCAAAGGCGTACTTGCCCATCCCTGGAATGTCGAAGACGGTCTCAACGATGACTGAGCCTCCGATCAATATCGGCAGGATTGATGCCAAGAGCGTGATCACAGGGATCAGCGAGTTTCGCAGCGCGTGCTTATAGATGACCACATTCTCTGAGAGGCCCTTGGCCCGTGCGGTCCTGATGTAGTCCTGCCTGATGACGTCTAGCATCCCGGCGCGCATCTGGCGCGAAAGATAAGCGAGGCTCCCATAGGTCATGGTCGCGATAGGCAGGATGACGTGCAGGCAGACATCCCAGGCGTAGCCCCAGCTCGTGAAAGTGTCAGCGTCCTTGTCGTGCAAACCGAGCACCGGGAGCAGATCAAAGCCCGTCTTGCCGAAGGCGAGGATCAACATCAGCCCGAACCAGAAGGTCGGAATAGAGTAGAGGACAAAGAGGACCACCGTAGTGATGCCATCAATCCGAGTCCCTTGCCTTCGAACGCTGAAGATCCCGAGCGGGATAGCGATCAAATAGGAGAGCAGCACCGCAATGAGCGAGAGCGGCACTGTCACCTTCAAGCGCTCTCCTAGCTCTTCAGCGACCGACTCCTTGGTCTGCATCTCCTTGCCGAGGTCAAAGGCCAACAGCCCGCCCCAAGGGCGCTCTCCAGAGTTCTGAACTCTGTCACCGCCTCCGACCGAGTAGTACCAACCAAACCACTGCTTAATGATTCCCTCACGAGGGTTCGTCGCGCTGAGCTCCTCAAGTGCTTGAATCTCTACTCCAGAGAGCGCGCCAAGAGCCGTCACTAGACGCGACACCTCATCCTCAACACTCGCACCAAGCGCTCTCGAGCGCTGGCTCAACGCGGTCAATAGAGGCGGATAGGCCGCGGCTCCCCGCGCTCTAAAGGTATCCATCGCTCTGTCGACTGCAGAGGCATCCCCGATGAGAGCGCTCGTCGCCTCCTCCAGCTCTTCCCGCTCCTCCTTCGAGAGTGAGGGCAGGTGAGCAATAGCCCTTGGCTCACCGCTCTTGACCACTCTTCCACCCTCGAGCTCAAGGAGCTCGAGCTTGCGCTCGCCATAGGGAGAGTCGAACCAAGAGTGTCCATCACGGAGCAGATTGAAGGGCCCGATGTAGTTCAGGAATTGAACGCTGAGATTACGGTCGAGCCCGAACTCACGCTTGAATGCGTCTGCTCGCGCAGCGGTGTCAGAGCCCTGCGACATATTGCCGCCAGAGCTGATGCCCATCATCACAGTCGCTGGATCTCCAGGAGCTGCGTGGTAGATCCCAAAGACTACGAGCGCGACCCCGATGGTCGTCGGGATCATCAGCAAGAGTCGCCGAATGATGAAGCTAAGCACAGATGGAGGGCAGGCTGAGGGGGGGGTTGATGGAACGCTCTAGATTCCAGGCGTCAGCGACTAGCTCGTGTTCCGGGCTCGCTCGGATCCACATAATACCAGCGCCTGAGAGAGTATCCGGGGTCGATCGCGAAGGACTGAAAGCCACGCAAGCGCTTTGAGAGCGCATATTTCGTCGGGACGTTGAACCCAAAGAGATAGGGCTGCCAGTCGTAGAGGAAGCGGTGGATGGCCTTCCAAACCTCCTGCCTCTTCTCGAAGTCGATCTCTCTTTGCCCCTTAAGGATCAGAGCATCGAGCTCAGGCTCTTGAATACCGGCGTTGTTTGAGCCTTCGATCTCCGGAGCGCCCCACTTGCTGTGCCACAACTGCTCCGGGTCACTCTCCAATGTCGGCACCCAGGCGAGGTTGCAACCGTCGAACTCGCGCTTCTTCATTCGATCAAGGAAGGTCGCCCACTCCAGAGCTGCGAACTCGAGCTTGATGCCTACCAGCGCAAAGTTCTCCTGCATCACGAGCCCCAAGTTCTTCGAGGCGTCATTCCCCGAAGGCATCATGAACTCAAGCACGAGGTCCCGACCGTCTTTGTCGACGATCTGGTTGCCGTCGGTGTCGTAGTAGCCGGCCTCTTCGAGGAGCTCTCTAGCCTTCTCGAGGTCGTAAGGATAAGGCTCTAGCGAGTGATCATAAGCCGCCGAGCTGTAGGGAGAGGGCCCGCTGACTCGACGCGCTAAGTTCTTATAGTTCGTCCTCAAGAACTCCTCAGCAGGGAAGGCATGAGCCAAGGCCTGGCGCACGCGCTTGTCTGAGAGATAGGGCCGATGACTGTTCCAGCCGGTGTAGCCATAGGTTCCGAGATATTTGTATCCCTTATAGAACTGACTCTTGAACTCATCCTGCTCAGTGGCGGCACCGAAATAGTCCGTGGACTTCACGCGCTCGAAGTAGTCGAGCTCGCCATTCATCAAGCCCTGCCAAGCCGTGTTGTCATCGCCGATATAACGCCAGCGGATGGTGTCTAGATAGCCACCATTCGACTCATCGAAGTATTCTGCGAAGCGCTTAGCTTCGATGAACTGCTGGTTCCACTCGAGCACGCGATACGGACCCACGCCGACCCAGAGCTGGTTGTGCGGGTTCTCATTGATGTGGTTCGCCTGCTGAGAGCTGCTCGCTTCGGCATCAAACCACGGGTTCTGTGGATCCTTCAGGTTGTAAACATGTGAGGGCAGCAGCGTGAGACTGGTACCGATCGTCTCGACGGTCTGAAAGTGCTGCTCTTGATAGAAGAAGCGCAACGTGAACTCATCGATGATTTCACAGTCCGAGATCTTCTCGAACTGAAAGCGCTTCTCATCGCAGTCGACCTCTGCGTTTGAGTAGAGGTCCCATGAGAAGTGAACATCACCAGCGTCGAGCTTTTCGCCGCTGATCGAGTATGCCTTGCCGTCGACATCCCCTTCAGCGGGGTGCCACACGACGTCATCCCGCAGCTTGAAAGTGAGCGCGCAGCCGCGCTCAAGGCTGAGGCAGTCAGCAGCAGCGACCTCGATCGCGGCTCCGATCGCGCTGCCACCAGTGGTTTGAGGCTCAACTAGATAACCGCCGCTAGAGAGCTCTGTGATCTTCCCATAGAGCACATATCCATCGAAGGGCTCCGGATATCCCAGGGGTCTCACGCGCAGCGTCTTAGCCCCCGAATAGCGCACCTCTGCGCCATCTGCGAGGACGAGCATGTCTTCGACCTCATAGCCTGAAGCCACGCGGGGACGGAATTCGTGAAACTCCCAGTCCTGCTTGAGGAGCGTCTCATGAACCTCATAGAGCATCCGAGTCGTGACAGCGGAGTTCTCTGTCACATAGTTCATGTGCTTGGGCATGCTGGCGAGGTGCACGATCGCGCGGCCACCATAGAGCGGCGTGAGCTCTTCTCCATCGACGCGATCCGGGTGGAAGACATCGACCGCTGCCTCGCTCGGCCCAGTGACCTCGGCGACTGCGCTCTTCGCAGGCTTGGCTTTGAACTCTTTGATCGGCTCCGGCGCCTCCCCCTCTTCTTGGGCAGGTGCCGCCACCGAAGAGATCACGCCGGCCGTAGCTTTGCGCCGATCTAGCCGTAGGCGCAGGCCGCTGCCTGCGTGCTCCACCTCGAGCTCATAGACGCCGCCGCTCTCCATCGTGACCACTAAGGCCTCGACGATCCGCGCCACCTCTTCTTCGTTCAGTGTGCCTGATGAAGCCGCTGCGGGCGGGGCCTCCCAGCTCTCTGAGGAGCAAGCCGTTAGAGCCAAGAGAGCGATTGGAAAGAGGCTGCGCAGTCCCTCAACACGGGAGCGTGAAGCTATTCTGTACATGGCGCGACGGTGCTGGCGGTGGAGTCGCGCTGCTGACTGAATCGAACGGTCGAGGAGCCAATGCGCGAGGGGTGAGTAGCCTAGCGCCGTGCTCAAGGCCCGTCAACGCACAAAGTCTTGCGCAGCAATGACTTGAGACGATCGAAGTCCCTGTTAGCATCCACCCCATGACGCTCGTCAATGCCTCGCTTCGGACACGCCAATCGGCGGCCGCCCTGCTCCTCGGAGGGATCCTCGCAGCAGCCATCTACGCCGCCGGATCTGGACGATTAGAGCGCGCCGACTTCGTCTTTAAGAACGGCACCGAGGTCCAAAGCCTCGACCCAGCCACCGTCACGGGCGTCCCCGAAGGACGAGTCATACGGATGATCTATGAGGGTCTCTGCATCACGCACCCCGAGACCCTAGATCCCATCCCTGGTGTCGCTGAGTCATGGGAGATCTCACCAGACGGCAAGACCTACACCTTTCACCTCCGTGACAACGCGCGCTGGTCAAACGGCGACCCTGTAACAGCCAGGGACTTCGAGTGGAGCCTGCGCCGCATGCTGCACCCCATGACCGCTGCCGAATACGCCTACCAGCTCTGGTACATCAAAGGCGCGCGCTCCTACACGCACATGCCAGAAGATCTCTTCTACGCTGCGACCTTAAATCACTCTGTATGGATTGAAGAGCTCGAAGAGGGCTCTACTACAGAGACAGCGCGAGTGCGCATGGGCTTGACCGGTTTTCAACTTGAAGAGGTCGATCCTAGCTTCACGACCGGGCTCCGAGATGAGAGCGAGAGCGCGCTGAGTGTGGGCTCCATCGTTGAAGTAGGTGGTGGCTTCGTCGACTTCAGCAACCCTTCCGGAGTCCAACATCACTATCACTCCCCCATCACAGGGACAGTCGTCGCCCTGAACCAAGAGCTCCCACAGACAGGCGCTGCGCTCTCATTAGACCCCTATGTAGCGGGCTGGATGATCGAGCTAGAGTGCCCCCGAGCAGAGCTAGAGCGAGCCTTAGCTGCGGGTGACATCCTCCCTGGTCCCGACTTTCGCTCCACGTGGATTGAAGGAGAGAACCGCCTCGCCATTCACGCCAGCGACGAGCTGACCCTCGAGATCCAACTCAACAATCCGACGGCCTTCTTCCTCAACTTGATGGCCTTCTACCCGACCTTCCCCGTGCATCGGCCCTCCCTGGAAGCGGCCAGCGCGCGCGGCGATGAAGGCTCTTGGTTGGAGCCCGACAACCTCGTCACGAACGGTCCCTACACCGTCGAGTTCAGGCGAGTGAATGATCGGATCCGTTGCAGGAAGAGCCCTAACTACTGGGACGCCGACGAGGTCGCCTTTGAGACCGTCGATGTGCTCGCCGTCGAGCACACCGTAACTGGCCTAAACCTTTACCTGACAGGGGAATGCGACTGGCTAGAGACGACGCCTCCGAGCCTGATCCCGCGCCTCGTAGCCAGGGAAGACTTCGACCCCGCCCCTTATATGGGCACCTATTTCTATCGGGTGAACATCACCCGTCCGCCCTTTGACGACGTGAGGGTCCGCCGCGCCCTCGCCCTCTCCATCGACCGCGAGGCGATCTGCACGAACATCACCAAGGCCGGCGAGGTCCCTGCCTTCTCTTATGTTCCGCCCGGAATGCCTGGCTACTCCGGCGTCGAAATGGACCGTCCGACCGACCCCGACCCTGAGCGCGCCCGCGCACAACGCCTAGAAGAGGCCAAGCGCCTCATCGCCGAGGCAGGCTACGGCCCGGGTGGTGAAAAGCTCCGCAGCATCCAGGTCCACTACAACACCAGCGAGACCCACAAGGACATCGCCGAGGTCCTCGCAGACACTTGGAAGCGTGAGCTCGGCCTGCGCGTCGAGGCCAACCAAGAGGAGTGGAAGGTCTACCTCGACACGCAGAGCACGGTCAACTTCGACATCTCACGCTCGGCGTGGATCGGTGATTACCTCGACGCGAACACCTTCCTCGACATGTTCGTCACCGACGGTGAGAACAATCGCACCGGATGGGGCGACCCGCGCTATGACGAGCTGATCGCAGCCGCCTCTAGCGAACCTGATAAGGCGCGGCGCCTCGCGCACCTTCAAGCAGCCGAGCGCATCCTCATGGAGGAGCTCCCGATCATCCCGATCTATTTCTATGTGACCAAGAACATGGTCAACCCACGCCTCGGCGGCTTCCACGAGAACCTCCTCGACGAGCACTACCCGAAGTTCTGGTACTGGATGGATGACGCCGAGCTCGAGGCTAAACGCGCCACACGCACGGATGAGTGGACGAAGGTCGAAGCCCAAGGTCCCAGCGGCGGCTTCTACTCCCCCGCTGCAGAGCGCCGTCGATCGGAGTCAGGCAAATGATCCGCTTCCTCTTACATCGCCTGCTCTGGTTCGGCCTGACGCTCTTCTGCGTCGTCTCCGTGTCCTTCTTCTTGATGCGCTCTGTCCCTGGCGGGCCCTTTGATGGCGAGCGCAGCCTGAACCCTGCGATCGAGCGCAATATCCAGGCTCGCTATCACCTCGATTGGCCGGAGTGGAAGCAGTTCCTCCAGTACATCGG
>JAPKBY010000482.1 GCA_028823185.1 Planctomycetota bacterium | reverse complement strand
CCGAGCCGATGCCTGTGCTGAAGAGAGTGAGAGAGCTCTTGGACGCGCCAGAGCCGGACACCTCTTGGATGGACGCGCCCATGTCGCGCTCGAAATTTACGAGCTGGATGCCCTGAGAGCATCTTCGCTCAGCGTGACTCTAGGTGAAGATCAGGCCGTTCGAGGTCTGGCATAGCAGCCTCAGCTGTAGAGGTCTTTCGCAGGCTCCTGTGAAGAGCCTCATAGCCGATCCCTGTCGGGCGGTTCATATAGTTGAGCTCCGGCTGGACACGTTCGACACCGCCGAGCTCTAAGACACGGTCAATGAGTCGAGTGCGCTCCTGCATCGAGAGCGACTCGACGGGGATGTAGGGGACCTCGAAGAACTCGAGCATGAACTTCACCATGCCGTCGATTCGCAGGACCTCTTCCCAAGAGACTCCTGCGCGCACGCCATCATCACAGAGGAGCTCACGATGAGGCCTGAGGTAGAAGACGATGCCGCCGGTGAGAGACTGCATGTAGGTCTTGAGGCGCTCGTCTTTGGCGATCTGTCCGAGGATCGTCGCGTGGTGCGCGGCGTAGGCGAGGTTGCAGAAGGCTCGGTCGGAGACGAAGGAGCCCTCTTGTTGCATCTCTGAGGAGATCTGCCTGAGGTAGACCTCAGACTGATAGTGGTTCACAAGCTCGACGTTTGAGCGCAGCGAGTCCAGCTGCGCCTCCATCTCGCTGAGCACGCCGCGAGCGACCTCAGCGATCATCGGTAGCCCGAAGCGATCACGGACCCAGCGGGCCATGGTGGTCTTGCCTGTGGAGTGGGCTCCGACGAAGTAGATGCGGTCTTGGTTCATGTTTTGCTCCTGTGGGGACCGGAGGAGCATACCATATGTTGTGGCTCGCCGCCGGGTCTACCCACAACAGGTTGTGGATAACTTGTGGAAATCCGAGCTATAGGGCTCTCAGAGTGAAGAGAGCATCTCTTGGATACGGATCAATCCGCGCTCGAGGAGCTCGGTGTCTTCTCCATAGCCGACTCGCAGCCAGCCATCCATGCCGAAGTGATCGCCAGGGACTAAGAGGAGGTTTTTCTCGACGCGCAGGCGTTCGGCGAGCTCGCTCGAGTTGATCTCGTGGTCGTACTCCATCATGAGGAAGGCGCCCGCCTTGGGACGGATCGCAGTCAAGTGCGGGTCAGCTTCAATCCAGCCCATCAGGAGGTCGAGGTTCTCAGCTAAGAGCTTCTGAGTGCGCGCGAGGATGCGCGGGCGCACCTCATCAGAGAGCGCGTGGATGCCGAGATCATTGGAGAGAGATCCAGGGCCGATCGTGATGTAGTCGTGCTGGCTCCAGCAGTCAGCGATCGTCTCCTTCGGCGCTAGGATCCATCCGAGGCGAAGCCCAGGGAGGCCATAGGTTTTGGAGAAGCTGTTCGTGACGACGACGCGGTCATAGCGTCCCCACATGGTCGGGGTCACGACGCCGTCTTGTTCGGTCCCATGGTAGATCTCATCGACGAGCACCCAGGTCCCGTGCTTGGCAGCGATCGCTGCGACGCGGTCTAGGGCTGCGGCGTCCATGATCGAGCCGGCGGGGTTGTTCGGGTTACAGAGGCAGATCATCTTCGTCTTGGGCCCAACGAGCGCCTCTAGCTCGTCGAGATCAGAGGTCCAATCTGCTGCAGCGTGATCAGGGAGGAGCTTCCAGGGCTTCACCTCGGCTCCTACGCCGCGCAACATTCCCCAGAGCTGCATGTAGTTGGGGATCTGCATCACGACCTCATCGCCGGGTTGGACGATCGTCCAGGCTGCGACAAAGTTTGCCTCAGCGCCGCCGTTGGTGGCCTCGATGTTGGCTTCATCGGCGCCCTCGTAGAGGGCTGCTATGGCCTCTCGGAGGGCCGTTGTTCCGTTGGATTGGGTGTAGACCAGCCTGTGAGCCAAGAGCTCTGGGACACCATCTGGAGAGATGAGCTCGCCGATGGTCATGGGGGAGACCCCAGAGTCCGAGAGATTGATCTCCACCTCGTTTTCGTAGGTGGATTGCCAGCGTTCCATCTTGAAGGGTTCTATGCGCATGCGCTCTCTATACTCTCCCCGTGCAATTTCCCCAAGATGTCTTCGCTGCTGCTGAACTTTTA
>JAPKBY010000481.1 GCA_028823185.1 Planctomycetota bacterium | reverse complement strand
CAGCTTCACTCGAAGGGTTCGAGGTCTTGTAGGGCATCATGACCCCGAGGACGTTCTCCGCTCCATAAGCTCGGGCGGCCAAGGCGGCAGAGACAGCGGAGTCGACGCCGCCAGACAGACCAAGCAGGGCACGCTTAAAGCCAAACTTCCCAGCCTCTGCGCGTAAAAAGCGCACCAAGAGGTCCGTTGTTAGCCCTTCGGAGACCTCTAGCGCGCTCACTGCTTGCGCCCTTCCCATCCGCCAGCGTCTTCTCTCTTGTTCAGTTCACGCGCGAGGATCCAGGGGCGGTCATCTCGTCGTAGAGGCAAGGCGACGCGTGCTCTGTCGAGGGAGCCAGAGTCTAGAGTGGCCTCGAGCGCACCTCGATCCAGTCCTTCAAGGGCAGCCTTCTGTTGGCCGAAAGGGTCGATCACGCGAGAGCCGCCACCGAATCCGATGCCGTCCTCGAAGCCGACGCGGTTGATGTAGCAGATCCAGGTCTGGGTGATGAGCGCCCAAGTCGAGAGCAGTTGATCCCAGGTTTGAACAGAGCCGAGAGTGTCACCGTCACCAGCAACTCCACGGGCCGGGCTCGCGCTAGGTACCAGGATCGCATCAACCCCAGCGTGAAACGCGAGCAATGGTCCTTGCATGTGCCAGGCGTCTTCACAGGTCAGGACGAGGAAGCGGCCGAGCTTGCTCTCGATCGGCGTGAAGTTACATCCTGCTCCGAGATCTCTGTGCTCCTCGAACATTCCATAAGTGACAAGGTGCACCTTGCGATGAACGCTTAGAAGCACGCCGTCTTCCCAGAATCCATAGGCGTTGTAGAGTTGCCCATCATCTCCACGCTCAATGAAGCCCGCGCCAATAGAGATTGAATTAGAGAGCTCTGAGAGACGAGCGAAGAGCTCGTCATTGAGGCGAAGCGCGACCTCGGCGGTCTGGTCTTTCAGGAAGTAACCCGTGAGTGACAGCTCACTGAAGAGGACGCAGTCGGCGCCCTTGCCCACGGCGCTTCGAGCCTCCTCGAGGTGCATTTCGAGGTTGGCTTCAAGGTTGCCCAAGGTCGGGTCGAGCTGGACGAGGTGAACCTGACAATTCATGAGGGCATCCTACCCGGGATCAAACGGGCTGGCCCAAGTGCGCCTATCTTTAGCCTCGCACGCGGTCCAAGGCGTCAAAGGCAAGGTCCCCGGCAGAGACGCCAGCGGCCTCGCCTTCATATGTGAGGACTAGCCTGTGGGAGATGCAGGGTCGCACGACCGCTTCGACGTCCTCTTCTGAGACGTGGAGACGACCGGCCAGCAAGGCGCGAGCGCGGGAAGCTCCAAGGATCGACAGCGCTCCACGCGGGCTGGCTCCGTAGCGCACGTGCCGTTTGATGGAGTCCGGTGCGGAGCCGGCGCTCGGGTGTGTGGCAGCGATCGTTCTCGAGATGAGACCCATAATGTCAGAGCTCACAGGGATGGAGGCCGTGATCGATTGGAGCTCGAGGATGTCTTCTGCTGTGAGAATGGGTGAGAGCGCGTCTTGTGTTTGTTCGGCGGCTTCGAGAATGTGGAGGATGCTCTCCGCTGAAGGGGTCGGGATGTTGACCCGAAGAATGAAGCGGTCGAGCTGTGCCTCTGGGAGAGGGTAGGTTCCCTCCATCTCGATCGGGTTCTGCGTGGCGGCTAGAAAGAAGGGCTGCTCCAGAGTCAGAGTCTCACCAAAGACCGTGACTTGCCTCTCTTGCATGGCTTCGAGCAGAGCAGACTGTGTTCTAGGGGTGGCGCGGTTGATCTCATCTGCGAGCAGCACCTGCGTAAAGATAGGACCGCGCTCAAAGTGAAAGCGGTGGCCACCTTCAGGGCTCTCCTCAAGGATTCGAGTTCCAAGGACATCAGCTGGCATGAGGTCCGGGGTGCACTGAAGCCGGCTGAACTTGAGGCCGAGGCAATGGGCCACCGTGCGAACCAAGGTGGTCTTTCCAAGGCCAGGGGCGCCCTCCAAGAGGACGTGTCCTCCAGCTAGGAGCGCATAGAGGAGCTCGTCGGTGACGACTCTTTGATCGACGAATCGAGTCTCTACGGCATCTCGCAGCTCGATGGCGCGCTGCCTCAAGCTTGCGATGTGTTCCTCGGTGGGTTGGTTCACTGGTG
>JAPKBY010000480.1 GCA_028823185.1 Planctomycetota bacterium | reverse complement strand
AAACCTTCAAGCTCTTCCCAGCGCTTCATCTTGCGCTCTAGCTCCTGCTCCAGTTCCTCGAGCTTTGCGCGGTCCACTCCTTGCTCTGATTGCGGGCGCTTGTAGTAACCGGCAGCTGCGGTGAGCCCTAGAAGAGCGTTCTTCTGTGATTCCAGTGACTCGACCGTGTCGGGTAACACCTTGAGCTCGTGGGCTTCGGTGAAGGTCAGCTTGCGCACTCTTGGAGAGGCCTTCTGGCCTTGAGATTTCCTCTGCTTGCCGCCTCCTTTCTGGTTGGACTGAGCGCTCGCGAGCTCTTTCGCGCGCCGCATTAGCACACGCTGCCAATCCATGTAGCCCCCCATGTACTCTCGCCATGCTCCCGGGCCAGCATCTTCATCAGGTGCCAGGATCGAGGTCACGACGTTCTCGAGGAACTCACGGTCATGGCTGACGAGCAGCAGCGTGCCCTTATAGCTAGAGAGCAGCTCCTCGAGCAGCTCTAACGTCTCAAGATCAAGATCATTCGTAGGTTCGTCGAGGACGAGGAGATTGCAAGGGCGCGCGAGGATACGCGCGAGCTGGAGGCGATTGCGTTCACCGCCTGAAAGCTTCGTGATATCGCCGCGCACTTGATCCGGTGTGAAGAGGAAGTCAGCGAGGTAGCTGATAACGTGCCGCTCCACGCCGTTGACGACAAGACTGTCGCCAGCTCCGGTGACGTTCTCTCCAACAGTGTGATTTGGATTTAGGCTCGCGTGAAGTTGGTCAAAGCGCGCGACCTCAAGCTTTGTTCCGTGACGCACCGAACCGCTGTCCGGTTTCAGTTCATCGAGGAGCAGAGAGAGCAAGGTACTCTTCCCTGCGCCGTTGGGGCCGACGATCCCGACGCGGTTCCCGCGGACCAGCTCAAAATCGAAGCCCTTAAAGAGAGTGTTCTCACCGTAGGCGAAGTCCAGGCCGAGGGCGCGCAGAACGAGGTGCCCTGAGCGCTCGTTCTCTTGTACCTTGGCGCGCGCTTGGCCGACCTGGTCTCTCCTCGCCATGCGCTCCTCGCGGAGATCCTTCAGCGCCCGAACCCGCCCCATATTTCGGGTCCTGCGAGCGAGGATGCCCTTTCGGATCCAGACCTCCTCCTTCGCTAGGTGTTTGTCAAACTCGGCATTTTGCTTCTCTTCATCCGCGATGTCTGCGGCCTTGCGGTCCAGATAGGTGCCATAGTCGCAGTCGTAGCTCTTCAGCTTGCCGCGGTCGAGATCCAAGATGCGCGTCGAGAGCTTGCGGAGGAATGCACGGTCGTGCGTAACGAACAGAAGAGACGCTCGCCTACCGAGCAGGACGTCTTCGAGTTTCTGAATGGCCTCTAGCTCGAGGTGGTTTGTCGGCTCGTCCAGGATCAAGAGGTCAGGGTCGTGCGCTAAGGCGCAGGCGAGCAAGGCGCGCCGCTTCATGCCCGCGGAGAGCTCTGAAATATCTTCACTGGGGTCGAGCCCGAAGCGATCGCATTCGCGCTCAAGGCGCTTCTCAATCTCCCAGTCCTCTAGATTCGCGTCGGCGAGACTGCTCCGAATGAGGGCCTCGATCGTCCCGGCGGTATCGTTGGGCACATCCTGCTCAAGGCGTGTGACGATCAATCCAGGACGGAGCTTTAGTTCGCCCTCGTCGAGTTCGAGAGCGCCACTTAGGACCCGCATGAGGGTTGTCTTCCCTGCACCGTTTCGGCCCAAGAGACCGACGCGCTCGCCCGCCTCAATGACGAGGTCCGCCTCGTCTAGGAGTGCGCCCGCGCCAAACGATATGCTCGCGCCTTTCAATTCCAGCTCAGCCATGGTGCGAGAGCATAGTGAGGAATCCGCAAGATGTCTGATTTGAGACTATTTCTGCGAGCTTTTGGACACCGTCACCGGGCCCGTCGCAGCGTGGACCCCTGACAGTTTGGGCGACGAGTGGATAGAGCCGGCTCCCCGAGAGCTCACAGAGTCCCCCCTACTTCCCAGGAAGCTCGGGTCCAATCACCATCACTCCCAGAGGTACGCCCAAGGGCTCACCCGCGCCAGCCAGGCGCGCGCTCTCGTTTTGAGCTTACGCCCTACCGGCATAGCCCTGCTGAGCCCGGTGCCAGGGCGCAACCCTGGCTACGCGATCA
>JAPKBY010000479.1 GCA_028823185.1 Planctomycetota bacterium | reverse complement strand
CCATAGCTCAAGGCGATGCGGAGCAGCATCCCTGAGTTCTCGCCAGTGATCACCTCTGTCTTGCGGAGCTCATTGAGAGAGCGCTCGGGGAGGTCTTCAAGGCGTCCGAGGCCGCGAAGTCGGACCCCGTTATCCATCAGCATCCCGCGCTCTCTCACCAAGAAGATGCGCAAGAGACGCATCAACTGGCTGACCTCTGCCTCCGGGCGCTTCCAATTCTCAATGCTGAAGGCGTAGAGAGTCAGGCTCTCAACCCCCATGCGTGCGCACTCCGTAACGACCTCACGGACGCTCTCGACGCCGGCCTTGTGACCAAAGACACGCGGCCTATTGCGCTCCTCTGCCCAGCGCCCGTTTCCATCCATGACGATGGCGACGTGCTCGGGGAAAGGGCCACCCAAGTCCGGGCGGACGATCTCAGGTCGCGGAGTCACGCGTTCACAGCCCTCGAGGGATGACTTGATCTCGTTCAGGCCCGACAGAGAGCATCAAGATGGGCGCGCCGACGCGCTCCTCAACCCACTCCACATATGAGCGGGTAGCTTGCGGGAGGTCTTCATAGCGCCTCACAGCGGTGATGTCTTCTTGCCAGCCAGGCAGCTCTTCATATTGAACTTCGATCTTCGAGAGATCCGTGCAGCCCACCGGCCAAACAGAGCTCTCCTCTCCGTCGATCTTATAAGACGTGCCCACTCGGATCGTCTCGAAGGAGTCGAGGATATCCAGCTTGGTCATGATCCAGCCGTCTGCGCCGTTGAGATCGAGCGCATAACGGACAGCGACGCTGTCAAACCAGCCACAGCGTCGCGGCCTGCCAGTGGTCGCCCCAAACTCATGCCCCACGCGGCCCAGCTCCTGGCCACCTTCGCCGCCATCCTCAGAGGGGAACGCTCCTTCGCCGACCCTGGTGCAATAAGACTTTGCGATCCCGACGACGCGGTCCACTTTTCTCGCAGGGAAGCCGGACCCTGAGGGGATGCCGTTCGCTCCAGTGTTCGAAGAGGTCACATAAGGATAAGTACCATGATCGATGTCGAGCATCGCGCCTTGCGCGCCCTCGAAGAGCAAGCTCTTGCCTTCCTTGTGTGCGTCGCGAAGGAGCGCGCCTGTGTCACAGACAAAGGGTCGCAAGCGCTCGCCGACGGCGACGTACTTCTCGAACTGCTCCTCTAGTTCAAAAGGATCTGATTCATGAACACGCTCGATGAGAGCGTTCTTCTCTAAGAGAGCTGCCGAGAGTCGCTCTCTGCAACGCTCCGGCTCCAAGAGGTCTGCGACGCGCAAGCCTGTGCGCGAAGCCTTATCGGCATAGCAAGGGCCGATGCCTCGTCCAGTCGTTCCGATACGGCCACCACCCCGCCAAGCCTCAGCTAAGCCATCGAGCTTGCGATGGTGATCGAGGATGACGTGCGCGCTGCTGGAGAGCCGTAAGTTTGAGCTCCCCACATCAATCCCTCGCTCCCTGAGTCCGTCGACCTCTTCCATGAAGGTCAATGGATCTAGCGCTACCCCGTTCCCGACGACATTCACTTTACCGGGGTGCAAGATCCCAGAAGGGATCAAGTGGAGGACATACTTCTCGTCACCGACGATGACCGTGTGCCCAGCGTTAGAACCGCCTTGGTAACGAACGACGAAATCTGCATCGCGTGCGAGGAGGTCGATGATCTTCCCTTTTCCCTCATCGCCCCATTGGGCACCAAATACGCTGAGTGAGGACATTCTGAGGATGAGGGGGCTTGGGTTTTTTTATCGGAGGCCTCCTCGAAGAATGAGGAGCAAGAGCGAAGTCCGATTGTCTTATTCAGCACATGCTCGGGCAAGCATCGACCCCAGCTTCGGTGCTCAACTTCGACTCCCGAAGCCGCCGCCGCCCGGCGTATCCACCTCGATGACGGCTCCCCGGCCCAGGCTCAGAGAGGCCTGAGCCCCAGAGATCTTCGCCTTGGCCCCTGCCGAGACACGCACCTTCAAGCGCCCGGGAGCTCCAGGCCTTCCACCTCGTAGCCCCCAGGGGCCCCGGCGCTGCCTAGAGGCTATCCAGCCCAGCTCGACCGGCACCTGGAACTGCAAGCTGCGAGTGATGCCATCGCCCCCCCTGTGCTTGCCTGCGCCCCCAGAGCCACGGCGAACCGTATTT
>JAPKBY010000478.1 GCA_028823185.1 Planctomycetota bacterium | reverse complement strand
CAGGCGCTCAGATACATGGAGCACCCGGCAGCGAACGACGCCTTGGTCCAGACGCTTCGAAGAGATAAGAAGCTGCGTAAAGACGAAGCGCTCTATGAGGCTCTCATCATTGCGGTGTGTCAGCACGCTGACCCAAAGTCATTCAAATTGATCGCTGACTTCAAGCTCAATGATGAGACCCGAGCGACGATCAAGGCCCGCATCCTTGGCATCGCACGCTACAGAACGCCAGACGCTGTAGAGGAGCTCTTTGACGTGATGAAGCGCTTCGGCAAAGGCCGCATCCAGCCCTATATGGGTGACCTCTCCACAGCGCTCATGGTCCTGACGGGCCTCGATTACGGCAAATCCCAGACAGCGTGGACTGGCTGGTGGAATGAGAACAAGCGCGACTTGGAGATCTCCAAGGAGCTCCCCAAGCTCCCGCGCAAGACGCTCTACTCTTGGTCTCGCTATTGGGGGCTCGAGCTCCCAGAGGAGCGCCGAAAGGGACGGGATGAGCGTGGAAAGGACCCTGAGGGCGACGAGTCTAAGACCATAGACTAGCGCGCATGTCCGAGGTTGATTTTGATCCAGAGCGCCCTGTCAGTGACGCCCTCAAAGAGGGCATCCAGCTGTTCAACGAGGGCGAGTACGAGGAGAGCCATGAGGACTTCGAGCACGGGTGGCTCGCTAGCGAGAGCGGCGACGCAGACTTCTTCAAAGGCCTCGTTCAAGCGGCGATCTGTCTCCACAAGCTCCAGCAAGGACAACACGACGGCGCCCAGAAGCTGCACTCCGGAATGCGCCGCTACCTCGCCGCCTACCTGCCATCACACCGCGGGGTGGACGTCTCCGCCCTCATGGAGGAGATGCGGCCCTTCCTGGAGGCGGCGATCACTCATCCCGACGCGATCGGTTGGTCTAATGCTCCACGCATGAAGTTCGATGGTTAGTCAGGCTCCTCTTCAAAAAAATCACCTCGAAGACAAAGGTAAATTCCCTGCACCGTAAACAAGGCATGAGCGAGGCTACCACACTCAAAGAACTCCCCCGGCTCATCAGCATGGACGCGATGCGCGGCTTCGCGATCTTCGGCATCTTCATGGTGAACATCCAGATCATGGCGATGCCCTTCGAGTGGGCCATGAATCCGCACTACTCAGAGGGCCCGGACGTCTGGGCTTGGGCCGTGACGCGGACGCTCTTCGAGTCGAACTTCGTGGCGATCTTCTCGATGCTCTTCGGGGCTGGGCTCATCCTCCAGATGGAGAGCGCTGCAAGGAAGGGGGTCGCCTTCGGGCCGCTCTACCTGCGCCGCCTCGCCGTCTTGATGATCATGGGGCTCCTGCACGGGACGCTCCTCTTCTTGGGCGACATCCTGCTGCTCTACTCCGTGGTCGGCCTCGTGCTCTTCTTCTTCAGAAAGCTCAAGGCAAAGACCCTCCTCATCATCGGAGCCCTCCCGCTCCTCATCGCGCTCGTAGGAGCGTTCCTCTTGGACGGGATGGGAGATTGGCAGAACCCTGATGATGAGATCCAGGCGCAGCTGAGAGTCCGAAATGAAGGGACGATCCCAGAACTCCTCACGCAGCGCGCCATCGGCTTCGGCTTCTGGATGATCCTCTCCTCCCTGTGGTTCAACTGGCGGGTCCTCAGCATGCTCTTCCTCGGGGCCGCGCTCTTTAAGCTCGGCTTCTTCGAGGAGCGCCGCGCGACCTGGCACAAGCGCGCAGCGCTCTTGGGTTTGACCTTGGGCCTCGGGATAGAGGCGCTCACGACCTGGGCCGCCTGGGAGGAGCTCCCAGGCATCACCAGCAGACTCTTAGCCTCACTACACGAGCTCTCCAGCCTGGGCCTGGCGCTTGGATACATGGGAGGGATCGCCTTGCTCGTCCACTCCAACACGCTCTCCTGGCTCACTCGAGGTGTCTCGGCTGTCGGTCGCGCCTCCCTCTCCAACTACATCCTGCAGTCGGTCGTCGCGAACCTCCTCTTCACCTTCATCGGCCTCGCCTGGTTCGGAGAGCGCACGCGCTGGGAGCTCGTGGGGATCGTCTGCGTGACCTACACGGCCCAGATAGTGATCAGCGTGATATGGCTGCGGTTCTTCCGGATGGGCCCGCTCGAGTGGATCTGGCGCTCGCTGACCTACCTGCGCCGACAGCCA
>JAPKBY010000477.1 GCA_028823185.1 Planctomycetota bacterium | reverse complement strand
CCGAGTCAACCTGGGCTCTATTTCCAAGGGAATAACGCCACTGGGAATGCTGCTGGGATCACCTTCGGAGATGGACTGCGCTGCGCAGGCGGAGGGGTCATTCGACTCCAGGTTCGCTTCGCTGACTCAACGGGCTCTTCTAATTCTTCGATCGACATCCCTGCATCAGGAGGTGTCTTAGCTGGCCAGACGAAGCGCTATCAGGTCTGGTATCGAGACCCGAACAGCACACCCTGTGGGCTTGGCTTCAACTTGACGAACGGGATTGAGGTCGTCTGGGGCGCCTGAGAGCCTCAAGATAGTTTTACGAGCGAGTCAGCGAGGTGTCGCTGGCTCGCTCGCTTCATTTAGGGCGATTGGAATGGGCGCATCCTCCCTCAATAGAAGGATAGGATGAAGCTGTGACGGCAATGGAATATCTGGGGTACATGAGGCGAGGCCTAAAGCGATCTGGGCCACCGGTTCATCTGACCCTCTTCGTAACGGGGAAATGCAATCTGCGATGCAGGCATTGCTTCCACTTCCGAGAGGTCGCGGCCGGTGTCGACGGCCCGAGCTTAAGAGAGATCCAGGCGCTCGCAGACTCCAGCGCTCAAATGGGCCCGCTCCTCTGGGTCGCGCTAGCCGGCGGTGAGCCCTTCCTTCGCGAAGATCTGCCTGAGGTGGCTGGGGCCTTTGGCCGCCATGGAGTGCGCCACATCTCGATCCCGACCAACGGGCTCGTCGGCGAGAGGCAACATGAGTCGGTCGAGCGCATGTTGAAGACGTGCCCAGACACTCACATCAATGTCGCCGTCTCCGTTGATGGAACACCTGATATCCACGACAGCATTCGCCAAGTTGAGGGAGGCTATGAGCGAACGATCGCAGCTGCCCGTCGCTTCAAAGAGCAGGCCAAGGTGGAGCGACGTCTCGGTGTCGGAGTGATAGTGACCGTCACAAGTGAGAATGAAGACACGCTCAGCGGTCACCTAGAAGAGCTCGTTCGTGAGGCAGGTGTTGATCACCTCACGATCAATCTCGCGAGAACAGACGCGCTCGATCCGAGCCTCTTGACGGTAAATCCAGATCGTTACAAGGAGGTCGTGAGGGAGAAGCGTCGCTTGCAGGAAGCAGGGATTCTGGGCCGCTATGACCACCCCTTCGCGCGAGTCGCAGAGGCACGCGATCGCCTCATGTATGAGAGGGTTGAACAAGTGAGCCGTGGGGAAGGAGGACCACACTTGCCGTGTACGGCCGGTGAACTCTCAGCCGTCATCTTTGAAGACGGGACTGTGCGCGCTTGTGAGGTCTTAGAGGATGACATCGGAAATCTGAATGATGTGGAGTGGGACCTCTCGCGACTCTGGGGGAGTGAGCGGGCAAGCGCGCTTCGCGAGAAGATTCAGGAGACCCGCTGCGAGTGCACATGGGAGTGTGCTCAAGCGGACAATGTGCTCTTTAATCCCAGCTCATGGCCGAAGCTCGCAGCAGAGGTACTCCGGGTTTGAAGCAGGGAGTGGGCATTTGTCTCGGGGTTATCATCCCCTGCAGAAATGAAGCGCGAGTGATCGCGAGACGACTCGAGAGCCTCAAGCTCAACGGCCTCTCCGAGGGCCTCGTGAGAGCTAAGCTCGTCGTCGTGGATGATGGCTCTAGCGATGAGACGAAGAAGATCGCCTCTGAGGTCTGTCAAGGGATGGTGGGCTGGTCAGCTGAGGTGATCAGCAACACAGATAGGAAGGGTAAGAACGGCGCTGTGAGGACAGGGCTTGATCACTTTGGCAGTCAGGTGGACGTCGTCGTTCTCACGGATGCTGACGTCATCACGAATGCCAACGCGCTCGCTGCGCTCGCCGCTGCGTTTCATGGAGAGCCTGAGCTGGGGATGGCGACAGGCGTACAGCGACTTCATGAGGCCCTGCCTGCAGCAGCAGTTGAGCTCCGCGGTGAAGCAGCGATGGGGCTCTATGACTCTTGGACTCGAAGCGTCAGGCGCTTTGAGTCCCGAAGGGGTCGACTCTTTAGCGTTCATGGTCAGCTCTTGGCGTGGCGGGCCGATCTGGGCCTGACCCCTGGGGATCTAGCTGCTGATGATTTGGATCTGATGTTGCAGCTGCGCAGCAGGCATCCGGGGAGGACCGTGCGCATGATCGAGGGGGCTGTGTTTCATGAAGAGCGCTCTCC
>JAPKBY010000476.1 GCA_028823185.1 Planctomycetota bacterium | reverse complement strand
AAGCGGCCGCACGATCAGGCTCTCTCATCACAGCCCACTGGGCTGCTGATCAAGGACGCGACGTCTTCGCCTTACCGGGCAGAGTGGACCAGCCCATGAGCCGTGGAACACACAAGCTCATACGGGAAGGTGCCACCCTCGTAGAGGACCCGAGAGAGGTCCTAGCAGAGCTCTACGGCGCCCCGAGCACCAAGGACCGTTCAGAGGAGGCGCCCGCAGAAGATGCACAAGAGGAAGACATCATCATGGCGAGGCTCAGCACTGAAGACCTCACCGTTGACGAGCTCGTCGCAGCCACAGGCATGGAAGTTCGCGCGCTGCTCAACCGCCTCGTAGAGGGAGAGCTCTCTGGTCTGATCGCGCGAGCCCCTGGAGGGCTCTACAGGCGAGTCAGGCGCCGGCGTTAGCCCAGAGACGCGCCCGTATGCTGAATCAAGGTCATGATCGCAGCGACCGTCGCGCACCCGAGGAGAAAGACACCTAGGCGGCGAGGCAAGCGCTTGAACGCCTCTTCATCATCAGGATAAGAGAAGAAGACGCCGAGCGTCACGATGGCAACAGAGATCACCAGCAACAAACCGAGGTGAACGAGGAGGTCGCTCATGCTTTCACCTTGGGGGTTGCGCTGGAGCTAGCTGGCAGCGGATCTCCGCTCATCGCACGAAGCGCGCTCCTCTCTCCCCACCCATAGACATCTAGAATGGCCAAGATATTGAGCAAGCCTGCGAGAGAAGCGAGCGCGAGGCCAGCCTCTGCATACTTGATCTCATGACTCACCACCGGCTGCCCGAAGAACTGCTCGAGCCCTATCACCGGCATCCCTCCCATGAGTTGACCGCCCCAGTAATAGAAGTGGCGCTGCCGATCGAGGTTGGAGCCCTCGCTGAGCCAGGTCCCCAGGACGAAGATACCGGTCAACAAGATGAAGACAATGAGCCCGCGCTTTCGACGACCCTGTAGATAGTGACCGCCACCCGGGACAACCCACGCAAAGAGGCAAGCGATGGAGAGAGGGAGTTGACCGAGGACGGGTTCCTCTAAGCTACGAGCATCAGCGTGAGCTTTGATCATCAAGAAGATGTTCAAGATCCCTGAACAAGCCGTACACATCACTCCGAGATGAACGCTCTCCGGGAAGACACGCGGAAAGCCAAGGCCGAAGCCATAGGTGCGTGATTGCCATAACAGCCCTGAGAGGTTTCCAAGCTCAGGAGCCAAGGCCGGCGCGAAGGGACCACGGAGCTCCTTATTGAGGAACTCAAAGCCCATCCCATCCGAGAGCTCGAGCCCCAACCAATAGAGACCCCAGACGACGACAAAGCCGACGAGGCCCGTCTTCATACGCCCCAGATAGAAGTGTCCTCCGCCTGGAAGGAACCAGGTCAAGAGGGCTGCGACATTGGGGTCGCCTGCTTGTTTTCGGGGTCGGGGTAGGGGCATAGCTCACTGAGTCAGCCGAGGGTTCTACCACTACTAGGCCCCAGCAGCGAGAAAAGTGAGCTCGAATCGACCTTCTGAGGATCTATAAGCCCGATCACTGGAGTGGGGATACGCTTGTATGAGGCCCTCTGTAGGGGCCTAGAGAGCATGCAAGAACCTGAATTTAGAGCGCGCTGGAGTGAGGACCAAAACC
The DNA here is from genome assembly GCA_028823185.1 of Planctomycetota bacterium. Taxonomy (GTDB): domain Bacteria; phylum Planctomycetota; class UBA1135; order UBA1135; genus JAKVCE01. The sequence goes on along the minus strand of JAPKBY010000476.1, from coordinate 534 downwards.
CCAAGGGGATAGGACTAATCTCACTCCTTCTAGAAGACCTGCGCACTCACGAGGGTGTGACAGCCCAAGGCTTCTGGGCGCTCGCGACGAATCGCCTCGGGAACTGGCGCATGGGGATTCGCTGGAAGCTGCTGCGCCTTCCATTCAGCCTCCTCTACAAGGCCCTCGCTGTCTGGGTCCACTGGACGACGCGCATCGAGCTCCCCTACATAGCGCCGTGCGGGAGACGCGTCCGAATTTGGCATCACGGTGGCTGCGTCTTAGGGGCACGACATATCGGTGATGATGTCCAGATCAGACACAACGTCACCCTGGGGCTAGCCAATCACAATGATCCGATTCACGCGATCCCCACGATCGAAGAGCGCGTCATCCTCGGAGCTGGATGTGTAGTCGTGGGCGCGATCACGATCGGGCATGACTCTGTGGTCGCAGCCAATGCAGTCGTCACGAAAGACGTTCCACCTCACACCCTCGTCGGAGGGATCCCAGCCAAAATCTTGAAGCGCTTAGATGAGCCCACACCTCCAGAGC
>JAPKBY010000475.1 GCA_028823185.1 Planctomycetota bacterium | reverse complement strand
GCGCGCTCGAGGCCGAGGCGTCGTCCATTCCAAGTCTCCATGAGCGGATCACGCTCGCGCAGGAAGAGGATGGACTGGTCTTCCTCTGGCGTCGCTCCAGGTACGAGCACTAGGCAGGAGTCTTGCTCTGCAAAACCGGTCAGGTACCAGAAGTCGCTGTCTGGGCGATAGCGGTAGTCGCAGTCGTTGTTGCGAACACGGGTGGGAGCGGAGAAGAAGATGGCGCAAGCGCGCTCAGCGCGCAGCGAGTCCAAGAGGCGTCGGCGGTGTTCTGTGTACATGTTGGTCTTAGGATAACGGCTATTCTTGAGCTTTGAGCCACGCCTCTGTGGCGCTCACGATTCGAGAGAGAGTTCGAGCTCCGTCTGGGCCCCCGGAGAGGCGAATGACGAGGCCGGCGCTGGGGAGTTCGCGTGGCAGCTTGGTGCCCTTGCGTGTGCCCCCAGGGACTCTGAGGGCCTTGGAGAGCGCTGTGGCGGCTGCTGAGTGAAGAGCTGAGATGCTCTCCTCGTTCTCAGGCTCGATCCATAGCCCAGCTGTGAGGAGCTGAGTGGGGAGGCTGCTCTTGGGCGTTGAGGGGATCTGCTCTCTGCGGGCGAGGAAGCGACCAAAGAGCTGGACGGGACCCTCCATCTCGGGCTTCAACACAGCCACGAGGGGAGCGTTGCGCTCGTCTTGGCGCATCCAATCGATGTAGCTCACGCGGACCTCTCGCTCTAAGAGTTCTGGAAGTTGAATCCTCACTGTCGCCGGTCCTCCGCTCAGGTGGTGGAGGGTGACCTCAACACCAGAGGGCTCGACCGAGATGATGAGCCGCAGCTTGGCGTCTCCTACATCGAACTCTGTGGATGCGGTTACGGGTCTCCTTCGACCGCGCGCAGCTGCTAGCGCCCCGGGTGGCGGCGTCGGGTGCAGGAGGCAGTTGTCTGGGAGCGGTGCGTCGCTCATTAAATCTGCGGGGATTCCAGGCAGGAGGCGTGGCATCAGGGCAGCTGCGATGGCGGGCTCAGCGACGAGAGCAGCGAAGTGATCCCAAGCGTCTTGGCTGCGTGCACCACGGGCAGCGAGCAGCGCGAGGCCTGCGCGCTCTTTTGGGCCCAACTCTTCGGCCATGATCCAGCGAGACCAGGCCTCCCAAGCTGCTGGTGTCTCCCATGGCTTACGCGTCCCGAGCACGTCCGTGGCGTCCTCTCCGAGGTCTTTGATCCATTCATCGCTCAGAGGGGCTGCAGGGTCAACGCTGGCCCACGCTCGCGCCGCAGGACCCTCTGGGAGGAGGACATCGTTAGAGAGAGCTGGGATGAGGAGGAGGAACTGTAGGAGCATCGCTTGTCGTCGTGGCGTCGCGTGAGGATAACCGATACGCTCGGCATACCTGCCTATGGGCAGAGTCCAATCATGATTGATCCTGAACTATTAGAGATTCTCGCCTGCCCCGAAACGCACCAGCCGCTAGCGATGGCGGATGCTGAGCTCGTTTCGGCGCTCAATGCAGCTGCAGAAGCTGGGGGATTGAAGAACGTCGGGGGGGCAGCGGTGGCTGGCTCCCTAGATGGGGGGCTCCTTAGAGAGGACGGCGCGATCGTTTATCCGATCCGTGACCGGATCCCTGTATTGCTCGTGGACGAGGGCATCAGCTTGCCCTTGGGCGCATAGCCGCGCGGCGTAGCCGTGCTGTTCGCACACCCTGAACACCCCGGTCGGCATGTACGTTTGGGCTATTGCCTGAACCTGCACGCGGCGGAGAGCCTGAGTGAGCTGCTCGGGAGCTTGCGTGATGTGACCTTGCCGCTGCGCGACCGTTTCGCGCCGACGGGCCTCTTTGGAGTCGGCATGTATCTGCCGGCGAAGCTCGCTCGGCATTTGCTCTCCGAAGAGGGAGCAGGAGATCTCGAGCGTCTGCGTAGCTTCCTAGAAGAGGAGCGTTTAGACCCCTTCACCTACAACGCCTTCCCATACGGCGACTTTCAAACGGATGGACTCAAAGAGCGTGTCTATGAGCCGCTGTGGACGGACGCTGCCAGAGCCCGCTACACGCTAGATGTCGCTCGACTCGCACAACTTCTCACCGGACAAGTTGAGCCTCGCTCGCACATTTCAATCTCGACGCATGGCGGCCGCTATGGTCCGTGGGGAGACGGGGAGAGGCGGCGAGCCATTGGCCAAT
>JAPKBY010000474.1 GCA_028823185.1 Planctomycetota bacterium | reverse complement strand
ACATCATCCTTCACCTCAAGGGGCACGCCATCGGGCAGCCCGCTCCGCTCTGGGTCAGCAAGGACTGCCAAGTCGAGTTCTATGACTTGAGCATCGACCCGGGATGTGTGAAGGATCTCGTAGAAGAGCGTCATGATGAGGCGACGGGTTATCGCCGTCTGCTGATCAATTGGCTGCTCGCGACTGAAGACCGGGGCTGGGCCGGCGGCAAGGAGTTGAGTGAGGAGGTGCTGTCACAGCTCGCTGATCTCGGATACACGGGCCCCTCGGACGCGGGCGGGGACGGCTGGTGGAGTCCAGACCCTGACGCTGAGTGGTTTAAACGCTTTGAAGGTCACTAGAGCGCTTCAAAAAATGGCTCTGCTCGTGAATTCCGTGAGCCCTAGAACGTAATCTGCACGTATGGAGATACGACTAGACGGTAACCCTGACTTTGGGGAGGCGACCTGCAGCTTGGCGCCTGGTGAGGTGCTCGTTTGCGAAGGCGGCGCGATGAGCCGCATGAGCGCAGGTATGGACCTCAACACCCGCGCTGCTGGCGGCATCATAAAGTCTCTCTTTCGCGCAATCGGCGCTCGAGAGTCCTTCTTCCTCTCGGAATATAGCTCTGGTGGTACAGGCTTTGTGACCGTCTCGCCGGTGACTCCAGGTGCCTTGGTTCACCGCAAGATGCAGGGGGAGAAGTTGATGCTCTCGGCCGGCTCATTCCTCGCTGCGAGTGATGGCATCTCGCTGGAGACTCGCTTCGGCGGTTTGAAGGCGCTCTTCAGTGGTGAGGGAGCTTTCCTCTTTGAGGCTGAAGGAGAAGGGGACCTGCTCTTCAATGCTTATGGAGCGATCGTCGAGCGCGAGCTCGATGGGGAGCTCACTGTCGACACGGGGCATGTCGTCGCTTGGGAGTCCACTCTCGATTATTCAATCGAAGGCATGGGTGGCTTGAAGCAGACCTTCTTCAGCGGCGAGGGGCTCGTCATGCGCTTCGCTGGGACGGGCAAGATTTGGTTACAGACGCGCACCCTCGGCGAGACCGCCGGGTGGATCACTCCTTATCTGAGGGCCTGATGCAGATCGCCATTGAAGACCGCGGCGCCTTCGCGAGCGCCATCGTGAAACTCGAGCCGGGTGAGACCTTCGTCTCTGAATCTGGCGCGATGTATCGCACGAGCGCTGAGGTAGACACTGATGTAACGACTCGTTCAAAAGGAAAGGGCGGGCTCCTCGGTGGGCTCAAGCGCCTCCTCGGGGGAGAGAGCTTCTTCCTCTCGAAGTACACCGCCGCTGGCGGCGTCGCTGGCGAGGTAGGCATCGCGCCTATGCTGCCGGGTGATGTCATGCAGGTGGAGCTAGACGGCAGCTCGCGCTGGCTCTGCGGTGGCGGCAGCTACCTCGGCTCAAGCGAAGATCTCGCGCTCGACACGCAGTTTCAAGGGCTGCGCGGGATGCTCTCAGGTGAGAACCTGTACTTCCTCTCGGTGGAAGGACAGGGCTCGCTCCTCGTGGGGGCTTTCGGTTGCATCCGTGAAGCCAAGATTGATGGCGAGGTGGTCGTGGACACGGGTCACGTCGTCGCTTTCGAAGACACGCTCACTTATGAGATCTCCAAAGCTGGCGGCTCATGGCTGAAGTCCTTTCTTGGCGGGGAGGGGCTCGTGATGAAATTCAAAGGGACGGGTCGCCTGCTTGTTCAGTCGCACAACCCTGGCGCTTTTGGCTCCAAGCTCGGCAGGATGCTGCCCCCGAGGAAGGCCTGATGGAACATCAAATAACGAACGGTCCTAGCTATACGATCCTTGAGGCCACGCTCTCTCCGGGCGAGACGCTCGTCTCTGAGTCTGGCGCGATGGCCTGGAAGGACACGAACGTCGTCGCAGAGACCTCTACGCGTGGCGGCGTAATGAAGGGGCTCAAGCGCTCCTTCCTCTCTGGCGAGAGCTTCTTTCAGAACACTTGGCGCGCAGAGGGAGGGCCAGGCTCCATCGCGCTCGCTCCAGGTAGCGCAGGCGATATCGTCGAGTATGACCTAGACGGCGAGCTCTACCTCGAGAAGGGCGCCTTCTTGGCCTCCTGCGAGGGCGTCACCGTTGACTCCAAATTCGACGGTTTGAAAGGCTTCTTCAATGAGGGCTTCTTCGTCTTGAAGTGCACGGGGAAGGGGAAGCTCTTCTTCAA
>JAPKBY010000473.1 GCA_028823185.1 Planctomycetota bacterium | reverse complement strand
TCCCTTCCCATCCGCTCGGGATGGGTAAGTAGCGAAGGAAGCCTGCGAGGACGACTAGCTGGCAGCCTGCCGCGCTGATCTCTTGGAAGGCTCGTTCTGAGAATTGCTCCGCGGAGAGGACGCGCTCTGGATCTATGACGAGCGATGGAATGTTGAGCCGTGAGGCTCGTTGGAGCGCGAAGGCCCCTTCTTTGTTTGAGATGACGAGTGAGAGTTCAGCAGATAACTCGCCAGAGCTTTGGAGGGTGGCGAGGTTCTCAAGTGATCTTCCACCGCCGGAGACGAGGACAGCGACCTTTTTGCTCATAGCTGCTCGTGAGCCCCCGCGCGAGCGTTGACGGCTAAGAGTGCGGTGGCTGATAAGATTAGCTCGTGCAGGCTTGGTGCGAGCCTTTGCGCGGTAGCCACGAGATCTTCGACTGTGGCAGTCTCGTCACCGAGGAGGGCTGCGAGGGTGACGCCGCTGAGGCCGGAGTGGGCCATGGCATGAAACACCCCGCCGATGTTTTGGGCGGTAGCGTGCGCGCCGGCGAGCGCGTGATAGGCCTGTTCTGCTGGCGTCTCAAGCGCAGGACCTGTGATGCACGCTAGGACGCCTTGCTGACAAGGGAGGCCTACAGAGTCGGCTGCCTCTTTTAGCCCCTTGATGACGGCGCTGTCGTGAACCGCGCCTTGGTCCGGAAATAGCGGGCCGAGCTTAGACGCCCCGAGGGAGCAGAGGGGTGTGGAAGCCTCGAGCATTAGGTGGTCTTGAGCGATGAAGAGTCCCTCCCCGCTACAAGGAGGGCTCGCTTGGGGGAGGGGGCTGGCTCCTGTTGTGATGAGCGCTCTGCCTGCGCCGCAATGGCGAGAGAGCCAGACGGGCCAGGCCCGGTCCCAAGAGCTCGCCGTGTGGCCGAGGATGTCTTCGCACACCCACACTCGTACGCCTGCGAGCTTACCGCTCATCAACGTCGAAGAGCTCCAGGCGCTAGGTGCTCCGGGGACCTCATCGAGCTGGAGGCTCTGCGCGTCTTCAAGGAGCGGGACTATGTCCTCTGCACCTGTGCCTAGGAGCAAGAGCACCTCCGGGGAGACGAAGTTGAGCTCTTTCAGTCGTTGCGCTGCCTCTCGAACGGCGACGTCTAGTTGATGCGTCTCTAGTGCGGGCATGGTGCCTTACTCGCCGTTTGGAGGCGCTGGTGGATTTGGTGAAGCGGGGGCCTCTGCGCTATTTTTACTATCCTCTGAGACGGGGCTCGGCTCAGAGGATGTCGCTTTATCGCCTTTTGCTGTGCCGTCTGAGATGATCATGACGAGCAGGCTCGTGGGGAACTCTTCTAAGACGTAGCGGAGGGAGCTCTCCGCTGCACCGAACTCAGAGGCTGCGGCGTACTCGATGGCCTTGACTAGGTACGCAGCAGCAGCGCGGGTTTCGGCGATTGATTCTTCCTTGGGGCTCCAGTCTTCTGCGGAGTCGAAGAGCCCTATCATCTCGGCGCTGGATTTTTCCTTGAGCTTTTTAGGGGTGCTGAAGGCGGAGGTGATCACGTCTGCTGCGTTCAGAGTCGCAGCAATGTTTAGAATGAGGGCGACCCCTCGTCTCTCCGGCTGAGTCCAATCGCGGTCGAGTCGTTTATAGAAGAGCTTGTTAAGCGCCTCCGGATTCGTGGAGAATTTCGTCCACTGGATGAGCACGGGCCCCTCGTCAGAGGCGAGCATGAGCCCTTCCTCACTGATGGACGTCGCCTCAGCGTTAGAGCGGCGAGGCCGAGGGTCTGTGACGGTCTTTCTTTTCCACTGCGGGAACTCAGCGATCAGTGTGTTGAGTGCTTGCGCTGCGAGCTCAAGGTCAGCCGCGATCAGCCCGACATCTTCGCTCTTTGTTTGTGATTGAAGCGAGGATTGCAGCTCTCGCATGCTCGCTGCAGCGGCGTCGAGCTTGAGGCTCTTAAGGTGGGCGCTAAGGCCAGCGGCAGAAGAGTCATTGCAGTAGTTCGCTATGGACGCGCTGTCAGCGATGGCAACACCAGTGGTGGCTCTCTCGCGATAGCCATCAAGGTCACTCAGCAGCGCCCTGGCATCAGCCTCCATCCTCCTCAGGGCCTCGAAGCCTTGAGGCCTGTGCTGTGCGCCAACGTCTCCAAGTTGAAGGCGAGCAATGAGCCCTTCAAGTGCCCGCTTCGGACTC
>JAPKBY010000472.1 GCA_028823185.1 Planctomycetota bacterium | reverse complement strand
AAGGGCTCGTCGAGCTAAACGAGGCCTCACCTGCGCTCGCAGAGGAGGAGGCCCAGGCTCTTAAACGTCGAAACGACGGTCCTTATGAAGGCAGGCCCTACTCGGTCGCGGAGCTGAAACCGGACGGGAGCTTCAGCTTTCAGGTCAGCCAACAAGCTGACGCCTTCTACCTCCTTGTGGAAGGGCGCTACCTCTACCTCGAAGACCCCTGGTCTTCACAAGAAGAGCTCGATGAAGGCCGCACATACCGCATCGAGCCTCTCGTTGGCGCTTGCCTTACGGTCAACGTCACTCCCCCCGCTGCAGCGAGCTCTAACGAGTTGATCGAGTCGCTCCCTCGCATGGACGTCGAGCTCAGAGGGGCTGAATCTGGCGGAATGATGAGCCGCTGGCAGTCGGAAGAGAGCCGAACGATGGAGCGGGTTGAAGCCGGTCGCTATGAAGCGCGCGCGCTCCCAACGACCCTCTTTTGGACTGGAGAGATCGACACACCCGACTATGTCAACGCACGCACGAACGCTCTCAAGCTAAAGCCTGGAGAAGACGCGCAGCTTGAGGTCACGCTAGACATGGGCGGCCGCATCTCCGGGATCGTCCTGACAGAGAATGGAGAGCCCCTAGAGGGAGTTGAGCTGAGCGCTCGCCCCGCCAACGACACCCGCTTTTGGATGGGTGGCGGTGAGAACATTAAGACCGAGAGCGACGACGACGGGAGCTTCGAGCTGCGCGGTGTTCAAACAGGTGAAATTCGACTCACAGTCAGCCTCGACGGCTACCTCCCGCCCGAGCCCTCAGAGTTCGAGCTCAACGAGGCCGAAGAGCGCGGCGGACTGCAGCTCGTGATGAGTGATGGCTTGTCTATCAGGGGCACCGTCCTCTGGCCAGATGAGAGCCCCGTTCAAGGCGCGAGCGTCGGCGTAGAGACTGGTGAAGAGTCAGGCAATCGTTGGGGAAGAGGCAACAATCAGCTCTGGGTTGAGACCGATGAGAAAGGTGCGTTCCTCCTCACCGGTTTAAATGAGAACGACTACCGGGTTCGTGCGAACAGCGACGACAAGGACGGCTCAGGCCGCTGGCGCGGAGTCATCACAGGAGTAGATGCCGGCACCAGCGGTGTGGTCATCAAGCTAGAGGAGCCGGGCCTCGTCAAAGGTCGCCTGGCGATGTCCAGCGGCGCTCCCCTCCCTGAAGGCATCGAGGCCTTGATCGACCTCAACCTCGTGACCGTCTCTGAGAGCGACGCCTCCGTAAAGAGCAAGCATGGGACCATCTATCAAGCGGCTAAGATTCAAGCTGATGGCAGCTTTCAGATCTCTGGGATCTATCCAGCCGAGTATGAGGTCAACCTCACCTCAGCGAGCTATGTCCACAGCGACTCCAGCCAGCGCCACGTCTACCCCTCCGACGAGCTCATCGTCAACATCAGTCAGGGCGGCATCATCAGCGGCATCTTGCTCGACCCCCTAGGCTCACCAGCTCCTAACTGCGAGATCACCGCGAGCACGGGAGAGTCCTCCGGACGTCCTAGCTGGGGAGGTGGATCTAGAGGAGACTCCAACACTGTCACCTCCAGTGAAGACGGAAGCTTCAAGGTCGAGGGGCTCAAGCCAGGGAGCTATAAGCTCACGGCTAAATCAGATGACTGGGGTCCAAACCCCGAGGAGCTCGTCCGAATCGAAGAAGGACAAGTGGTCGCAGGCCTCACCCTTCAGCTCGTCCAAGGAGGCACGATCATCGGCACCGTCTACAACAAAGACGGCTCAAGCGTTGCTGGGCGCACCATCTCTGTGGGGCAAGGAGGCTTCATGGGAATGGGCGGCGGCAACGGTGGCGAAGCTACGACCGATGAGAGCGGACGCTTCAGCGTCAACCGCCTCGCTCCAGGCACCTACCAAGTCTCCACGCAACCGACGATGGAAGAGATCGAAGAGGTCATGGGAGAGGGCCAAGGAGGCGGCGGAGGAAACTGGACATCGATGATGTCCCTCATCGAGACCGTCTCTGTAGATGTCCTTGATGGAGAGACGGTCGAGGTTGTCTTGGGTGCTCCGCCGGCGGCTCCTGTGCTGGTCTATGGTCGAGTCCTAGAAGGAGACCAACCCGTTACGACCGGGACCGTGCTCGCTGTCGCTGATGGCCAAGGCTTCATGCAAGGCAGCTCAACAGCGAACA
>JAPKBY010000471.1 GCA_028823185.1 Planctomycetota bacterium | reverse complement strand
GTGATTCTGGCGGGACAGGTCTGGATTGGTAGACGGAGCGAAGGCCTCGCGGCCATCAGGTACCGCCGCTGGCACTCTTGGAAGAGCCAGCGGCAGCGGAAACAGGGCCATTACCGGTCACAGTAATGCGGGTCTTAGGTTTGAAAGGCAACTTCTTGGGAGCACCAGAGCCGGAGCTGAGAGCCTTGATGGCTGCCTCCGCACAGCTCTTAGCGAGCGAGCGGTTGTAGGCCTCCTCGACCTTCGAGTCAAGGGCCAGCTTGGCCTTCTTCAGGCCGTGATGGATATCAGACTCGTTGCCGAGGCTCATCCCGAAACCCTTCTGAGACTTCTCCATGTGTTTAATGAGAGTGTCCGCGCGAGCGCGCTCATCCTCATCAAACGAACCATCCGTGCAATCTTTGACACTGAGGAGCTCAACTACGTTCGCACGCAAGTTGAGCAGATCATAGACGCCAGAGAGACTGTTGTGGAGGCGGGTGACAACCTCTGACTTGAGCTCCTTCGGGGAGTCAGGGTCGAGGAGAGTCGGAGTGAGGTCAGTCAGGAACTGGATGGCATCCCAGAGGAACGAGCAGCCGGAGTACAGGCAGGTGTACTCGTGGTAACGCCCGGACTTCTTGAGATCCTTGGACTTGAGGGTATCATAGACGGGAGTGCCTTTGATATCAAGAGGACGCGGCCTGTCACCACCCTGGTGGGCGGCTTTAGACCGTTCGCGACCCACCTGCCAAGGGGTGTAGAGATCCGCGTGAGACTCAGTGCCGTCAGCTGCAAGGGAGGGACTAGTGATATGACCGTCGTAATGAGGGGCATACTCAAGCACCTCCTCGCCATCATCACCCTTAGCCTTGTCGGCAGAGAGCTGCTCGATGGTAGCTTGCTGCTTATCAAGCTGAAGAGTGAGGCGGAGCATGACCTCGTCGTTACGACGAGACTGAGCTTCCATGAGTTTACGTGACTCTTCGCGGTCTTTTTCCGCGCGGCGGTCGGCCGCCTCAGTAATCTGCTGCACCATGCTGAGCATAGCAGTGAGGTTGGGATCCGCACCAGCGGGAGCGACCGGAGGAGCCGGAGCAGGCGCTGGCTCCGGGGCGGGAGCCGGCGCGGGGGCCGGCGGAGGAGCCGGCGCAGGGGCCGGCGACGGAGCGGGCGCCGGAGCAGCTGTCGGAGCAGCTGCGAGAGAATTCGTGACATTTGCAACCTGGGTTGCAATTCCCGCATCTGCAACTTGGTGGGTTGCAGCAGCGGGAGGCGGGACGATAGACGAGGCAGAGACAAGTGCTGAGGGTTGCGTGATAGGTGGGACCGAAGGTCCCTGGCCGTGCGGAGTCCCCGGAGCCGAGGCTCCAGCCGTCACAGCCATCCCACGCAGCGCAAGTTCGTAGGCGGCTTTCGTCGACGCAACAAGTCCAACTTGAACATCAGCCGCCACGCGCGCCGCCTCCGCACTCGCAGCCCGCTCCGCAGCCGCCGCGGCGTCGTCCACAGGTGCCGCCTCCGAGCGCGTGATGAGATCACGGACAGACCGGACTGGTTCAACGCCTTCCACCCGCAACGCGAGGTTGCGAGGAGACTGCACTAACCCGGGAGACGCGGAGTCTCCCGGAGTGCGAAACACAGATAGGTCGCTCGATGAGGTCGGTGCGAGGGAGCCGACCGGGAGGTTGGAGCTGAAGCCGGAGAGGTAGGTGACGTAGGCGTCGCCGATGAGCGCCAGGACCTTGTTGATGACTTCCTTCGCGTTCCCTTTCGCCGCAGCTTGGATGAGGGGAAGAGCGAGGACGTCGAGATGCGCCGCGAGGCTTAGCGCATCGTTCTTCGAGAAAGTAAACCCAACCTCGATCTCATCGAGAGAGGGGACCTCCGGGAAGGAGTTGACGAACAGGCCGCCCAGGCCTGCCGCCATCTCGTCGCCTACATACCCCAGGTGGGCGAGGTAGGCGTCGAGCTTCTCCTTGTCCTGCCCGCCGAGGGCAGAGACGAAGGAGAGAAGGCTGTCGTGCGCGTCCTCTGAGGACGCTACGGACATGCCGCTGGATAGCCCCGAAGGGGGGGACCAACCAGGTTGTTCGCGAAAGCGAACGAGGTGCGTTGGCGCGGCGCAGCAGAGCTGGGCCGCGAAACGACAAGACCCGCGAAGCGGGACTTGACGAAAGACCTCCTGAAAAGGGCTCCCGGATCG
>JAPKBY010000470.1 GCA_028823185.1 Planctomycetota bacterium | reverse complement strand
CTCGGCGAGGGCGCGCTCGAAGCGGTCTCCGCTGAGCAGGTGTCTGCCCATCTCTTCGGGACCAGCGAAGGTGTAGCCATCAGGGAACTCACCCGTCGGGTCAATGTCTTGGCCTTCTGATTGATCGCGCCAACGACCGATCGGACCGTAGTTCTCGAGGGCGAAGCCGATGGGATCTATCTTGTCATGACAGACGGCGCACGCGGCGTCATCTCGATGTCGTTCGAAGCGCTCTCTCAATGTGGCGCCGCTCATCTCGGTGTCGGGCTCGAGTGAGTCGCTGCCAGGTGGAGGTGGCGGAGGCGGGGTCCCTAAGAGAGCCTCAAGCACCCACTTTCCACGGCGAACAGGAGACGTCCTCGTCGGGTTACTCGTCGCTGTGAGGACGCTGGCGTGCCCGAGGATTCCACGTCTTGAGGTCTCTGCAAGTGAGACGACACGCATCATCTCGCCGCTGACTCCAGGAACTCCGTAGTGGTCCGCGAGCCGCTCATTGAGGAGAGTGAAGTCTGCATCTAGCAAGCTCGCTGCAGGGAGCCCCTCGCGCATGATGTGATCAAAGAAGCGCAGCGTCTCTTCGCGCATCGCGAGGCGCAGCTCTTCGTCGAACTCTGGGAAGAGGTCTGAGTCAGGGCTTGCTTCGTCTAAGACACCGATTTGTAACCACTGGGTCGCGAAGTTCTCCGCTAGGGAGCGTGAGCGCGGGTCGTCAAGGAGTCTCTCGACCTGCTCGTTGAGCATGTCGGGGTCAGATAGTTCGCCTCGTTCGGCGAGGGAGCGGAGCTCGTCATCGGGGCATGTGCTCCAGATGAAATAAGAGAGCCGCGACGCCAGCTCCCAGTCTGTTAGTTGGACAGCGTCTGCGCCCTCCTCGGCCTCGTGCCCGAACTCGACGCGATAGATGAAGTGGGGGGATGAGAGCAGGACAGTGAGGGCGAGGCGAACACCTTCCTCTAGGGTCGAGTCCTCTGGGATAGTCCGTTCTAAGCGGCCGAGCTCGGTGCGTGAGATAGGACGTCGCCAGATCCTCTCCGCGAGGTGCTCGAGGACGCGCTGCTGTCTACGCCTGAGGGTGCCGCTGCCTGTGACCTCTTCGCTCAAGAGGTGCTGTTGGAATGAGGAGAGATCAGGTGGGTCGACGGGTCCCGTCACCTCTATGAAGTCGATCATCACGTTGCGATCTCGCCGAGCTCTATCAGCCTCCTCTGGCTTGTAGAAGTCATTGATGAAGCGCGCGGAGATCATGTGTTCGCCTTCGCTGACGATCACTTCAAGCTCGTGTACGTCAGGATCTTTTCGTGACCCTGGAATCTCAAAGACCTCCAGGCTTTTTCCGTCAAGTCGCAGCGCGACCTTCGCCTCTTCGTCGCCAGCCTTTGTGGACCATCCCTTGAAGCGCAGGATGTACACACCTTCTCTAGGGAAGTAGTGCGTGGCTTGGGCTTCAGCGACCCTCGGTAGCCAGAGCGAGCCGTTAAGAAACTCACCTCGATCTGATTTGAGCTCCTCTTTGTACTTGCGTGTTGGGGGCGGCCCCTTTCGCTCCAAGAGGATGGCTTCGCTCGCGATCAGGTCTGCTGCTTCTAGGTATCTCTCGAGGGAGAGCTCGGAGACTGAGAGCGCTTCTCCGACGGTGTTGAAGCCGTGCCCGACCGCGTCTGCGGGGAAGAAGCCTTCAGCGTCGAACTCAACGCCGGTTAGGTCGGCGATAGAGTTCGAGTACTCCACTGAGTTGAGTCTGCGAAGGACGACGTTGCCGGGAGATGCTGATTCTGGGGTGACCGCTCCAAATTCCGCGGAGATCCATGAGAGGAGAGAGTCGATCTCAGCCTGTTCAGGCCGAGGCTTGTTCTTGGGTGGCATCTCTCCCGCGAGGAGCTGCGCCTCAACAGCGAACCAGACCTCTTCTTCTTTTCGCGCGTCTTCAATGGATGAGAAGCGAGTGAGGTCTAGTCCGGCCTCAGGCTCTAGGTCGTCATGACAGAGGGCGCAGTGCTGGCTGATGAAGTTGACCACGTCCTCTTGGAAGACGAGGTCTTGCGCCATGAGCGGGCTCGAAGCGAGGCAGGACGCGACGAAGAGCTTGAAGGAGGTCTGAAACATTTGAGGCTGCTTAACTGTGAGTACGTTCTTTAGCGCTGAGTGTTTCATGTGACCTTGTGGCGATCGCTGTGAAGGAGTCTTCCTC
>JAPKBY010000469.1 GCA_028823185.1 Planctomycetota bacterium | reverse complement strand
GCGTGATGATTTGAATGGCCTGGCCGTCTTCCTCTCCGCGCTTTTTGGTGTGCGCGAGAAGCTGCTCCTTGAGAGCCTTCACCTGCGGGCGACTGTCTTCGACATCGTCGTCGAATGTTGACTGCTCCACGGGGCGAGCCATGTGCAGGTGTGCCGGAGGAAGAGCCACCGTTAGTAATGTGAGGATGAGGAGCATGTCTGCAGGATAATAGGGCCGTTGGGTCAACGCCTGTTATTAGACACTCGAGACGTGGTTTTTGGCGCAGGTGCGCCTGCTGCAGCCCACGCGGCGTGTATTAGAGGGGAGAGCTGAGCCTCATCGGTGAATTCTACTCTCAGCGGTGCGCAGGCAGCGGTGATGCCTTCGAGCCCTCCTAGGCGGAGCGCGCTTGGGAGGAAGTCGGGGTGGCGGGCATCGCTCAGCTCATAAAAACTCCATGAGCGATTGGTGCTCAAAGAGGCGAGCTCATCTGCGCAGAGAGCCGCCGCAAGGCTGGCCCAAGGGCCGGCTCTGTCCAGCCCAGCTAGATGCACCTTTTGGACCTCTGGGAGTGAAGTGGCATAGGCGACCGCGGTCAAGATGTCGTGCACCCGCTCACCGATGAGTGTGCGGTTGTAGCCTGTCGTGTAACCCTCATAGCCGCTGCGTGAATCATCAAAGCGTGTCCCGAGCTCGTCGTTGATGCCAAGAACATCAATGAAGAGAAGCCCGTCGTTAGCGTTCGCGCGTGCCTCACTCAGCATGTTTTCCCATCGCTCTGGGGAGAGTCGCTCTGACCATGGCGTGGTCGAGGTGATGACGCGAACGTCTCTATTCCAATTGTTAGGTTTCACCCAGAGCGCATGGGTAGCGCTGGTGTCATCACTCCTTCCGAGAGTGAGCGATTCTGCGACGCCTCCCTCGCATGAGAGAGCTCTGCTTCTGCTCGCCGAGGCTGCTGTTGGTAGAGCCGTGTTTAGCATGACCTTGAGCTCCCTCCGTACACGTTCGCTCCAAGCTGACAAGTTCGAGGCGTTAAGCGTTAATGGGGTTGGGACTGCTCGCTCGGTTTGTTCATGCCACCAGGTGAAGACCTCGGAGGCGTCACGCTCCTCTGGTCGCGGAGAGTCAGCGTAGACCGAGAGTTGAGCGGGTGGGATAGCTTCGAAGCTGCGTTCCGATGTAGCGCTCTCCAACTGAAGGTGGCGTGCCATGAAGGCGTACATACGCGCTCGGCCGTGGGCGTTGTAGTTGTGTCCAAACTGGGGGAAGCACTTCGCTTCGACCGCGTCGGCGCGGTCGTAGAGACTCCACACTTGCTTGAGCTCAGGTAGGCCTCGCTCTTCGATGTGGAGCGTCCAGTCGTCAGCGCCTGTCATGCCGAGGGCGCGCGGTGCGATCAGCGCCGAGAGGCCGATGTTGCTCGTCCCGAGGCGCAGGTAGGGACCGTTCTCACAGACGCAGCCGCCTTGCATCTCGGTGGAGACCATCACGGCTGGGAAGGCCGCGCGTATGCGCTCGTCGATTGCTGCCAGCAGAAAGGACTGGGTCCCGCCGCCGCTTCCACCTGTTATGCCGATCCTTGTCGAGTCAACGTCGCGGCGTTCGACTAGGTGGTCGACCATGCGCAGCGAGTTCCATGTCTGGAGTCCGAGGTGGCTCACGCCCCAGAGCTGCGCAGCGGCAGAGGTGAGGCCCTCTGTGTGTGAGAGAGCGGTCGAGTCCGCGTAGCCGACCATGTCGTAATGAACCACCAAGCAGCCCATGCGCGCTAGTTGGACGCAGCGGGCTTGCAGGTGGTAACGAGCGGCGACCGGGTCGCTCTCGCCGCCGCTCTCTAGCTCTCTCTCTACTAGCTCAGCTCTGTCTGTGAAGCGCCCCTCGGGCCAGTGGCCGTGAGGGCAGAGCACAGCGGGGAAGGGACCCTCTCCCTTCGGGAGGTAGAGGTTTCCAGTGACCCAGTGGCCAGGCAAGCTCTCAACTCTCAGCGCGAAGACGCTGTAGTCATCACGCTCAGCGATGAGCTGCTGCGATGATTTGAGCGGAGGCTTAGGCGGCATCGGCTCAAGGCCTACGGCGATACGCAGCTGCAGCAGCCCCTCCTCGCGACGCTCACTCCACTCATCCAAGCTGTCAGGGGGGAGCCAAGGGTGATCTCCGTTCAGGGTGACGAGCGCGCTCGCGCGCGGGTCCAGCCTCGCCGAGAGCTC
>JAPKBY010000468.1 GCA_028823185.1 Planctomycetota bacterium | reverse complement strand
GGCCTCTCCAAGGTCTCTCAAGGTCTGCACACTGCCAAGAGATGCGGCCCTGGCCGCGGTCACCACGGACGCCAAGCGCTCCCTCTTTGGGAGCCCATCTGGCCTCAGCAGAAAGCCGGGGAGCCCCTCTAGCCAAGAATCTACAGCACCCTTAAATCTGCCCACCGCAAAGTTCACGAGCCTGCGCTCACGCGCCGGCGCCCGCCATTCCCCTTCTGGCATAGCGTCCCAGAGCGCAGCAGCGCGGACATGCCGTCCACACTCATGCGCGAAGCGGGCGCGCTGATGGCGAAGCGACTCTTCAGAGCGCCGCGCGAGCGCTTGATCCAATCGCAAGCCAAAGGAGTCGAGCCCTCGATGATCTCTCCTCGCAGCTCTTCCCAGCTTGGCCAAGCGGAGCGCATCCTTCTCTCCGAGCAATGGATCAACCATGACCTTCAAGAGCTCTTCAAAGGCCTCTTCCAGATCACTGCCCTCCTCCAAGTGCATCCCGAAGGCTGCACGTTGAGCCCTCCACCAGACGGCGTCAGATGGTGAGAGAGTGAACTCAAATCGAGCCGCCTTTAGCTCTTCATAGCCGACCTCTGCGCTCTCTTGTCTCTTCAAAAACTCAGCGAGAGAGAGCGTGAAGAGAGCGCGGTCGAAGGGATCTCTCGCCCTAGAGATCGCCCTGCGCTCTAGATCGATAGCGTCTGAGTTTTGCTCTGCCTCCATCGCGTTCCAAGCTCCTCCGTGAAGCCCCCATGCGAAGCCCGGGTTCGCTCTCGCGCACTCTCGTAATAGATCGGCTCCTACATCACCGCCCAAGCGGCCTAAGAGATAGGACGCCCTCGCGTAGGGATCTCTGCTATCCGCTGACTTCAGCGCGTCACGTCTCCGCCCTAAGACCTCGACCCCTCGCAGCTCAGTCTGTTCCAAGACATCTAGGAGCCGTGCTGGGGCGACCCAATCAGGCTCCTCCAACGCCACCTCTCTCAAGAGCGCCAGCCGCCGCTCACCTCCTAGATCCTCGCCGCTACGCTCCAGGGCGCGGACCTCTGCCAGCCCCTGCGATGCGCTAGCTGAGATCACGTCCACCCCAGGCATCACGAGCGTCGCACAGCCTACGGAGAACGAGACTGCCACGAGGACGATGGGCTGAGCGATTTTTAGAGAGAGCTTCACCCCCCCATCCTGAAGCCCCTATTCATAGGGTCAAGCCTCAGAAGCTTGCGAGTCATCAACTTCCACCCCAAAGTAGAGGAATGCTTAAGAGATCACCCGCTGCTGCGTACACGAGGGGAACCCTCCTGCTCTCAATTCTCACCCTAACGAGCAGCGTCTGCCCTCTCCCAACCCCCGTTGAGACACCGAAGTTGACTCCACACAGAGGCGATCTCGAGAGCGCCGCGAAAGAGGCGCTTGAGCGCAACGCGCCGGTGATCATCCACATCATCCTCGAAGGTGAAGAGATGAACGACGCATACCGCGATGAGATCCTCACTAACAAAGACCTCATCAAACTCTCAGAGACCTGTGTAGTCGTCATCGGAAACAACGGGGAGCACAAGCAGAAGACCATCAAAGAGAAGACGGCTGGAGTCAGCACCGAGCGGACGGTTTGCTCCGCCTACCCCATGTTTGAGAGCTGTGATGGGCACCGAAAGATCTGGGACCCTCTCTACCATGAGTATCAAGATGAGGATGGAGAGATGGGCTGTCCTCAGACGATCCTGCTCTCACCCTCTGGAGAGATCGACTGGAGACACAATGTTCGCGAGCTACCGGCCACCAGCGAAGTCCAAGGCGCCATCAAAGCCTCCCAGAAGAAGCACGGCAAGAGCCTGACTGCAACCGGATTACGCACCATCAAAGGCCACGCGGTCGCCGCTAAGAATGCTGAAGGAGCTAAAAAGTGGGCGCTCGCGTGGACGCGCTACCAAGGAATCCTAGACCTCATCTCTGTCGGGAAATGGGCGGAGATCGCAAAGCCGGGGAAAGAGCGCGCTGCTAAGGCAATCAGCACAAAGCTCAGCTCACTCGAGGCGCGCTTCATTCCAGGTGCGGTCGACGCTCCATGGCGAGAGCTCATCGCACTCTTGGAATCCACAAAGGACACCCCCTTCACACGCGAGGTCTCCGCGATGAAGAAGAAGATCGAGCGAGACAAGTCACTGAAAGATGAGCTCAGCGAGATAAAGAAAGAGATGGAAG
>JAPKBY010000467.1 GCA_028823185.1 Planctomycetota bacterium | reverse complement strand
CTCAGAGTTGGATGCAGTTCCTTCGACTGTTCGCCTTCAGACGATCGATTTCTTTTAGGAAACGCTATCTGACCATGACTCCCCCAACGATCTACGGAACAGCTCTTGGCTATCGCTCGGCGAGCTGCTCCGCTTGGAACCAGAGTTCGCGCTTATGCGCTCACCTTGCTAGGCAACTGAACGCGGTCACTCCACAGACAGCTCACAAGCGAGCTAATCCTCTTGCTGATAGCCTCGCTCTTTAAGGAGCTTTGAGAGCTCTAGCATCGCCTTGCCGTGCATCATCCTGGCGGCATCCGGTGAGGGCCGACCGGTCTCTTTAGCGATCTCTTCCCAAGAGGCACCAGCGTACTCCCTGAGGATGATGAGCTCCCGAAGCTCTTCGCTGAGCTCGGCTACACATGTCTCGAGCAAGGCCTCCTGCTCATGACCAACAGCCTCGTCGATCGGCTTTGGTGCGTCCCCTCGGAGCTGAAAGACCTGAGTGTCCGACATCTTCCCCGATCCCGAGAGCGACTGAATATGAATCTTCCTGTCCTGCGCCCGCTTCTGCGCTCCGTGATAATCCGCAGCGCGAAGGATCTGGTTCTCAGCCAACTTAGCGAGCCAGTTGATGAGCGCAGCCTCCTCACGAACCTCGTACTGATCGAAGGCTTTGGCTGCTGCCAAGAAGGTCTCTTGCAGGATGTCACCTGAGTCCATCTCCTGCCGAAGTTTATTACCAAGGCGCATCCGCACGACGCGTCTGACCCGCTCATAATACCTCTCGAACAGCAGGTTTAACGCACTATTGTCACCGCGCTGGGCACTCCTCACGAGGTCTAGCGATTGCGTTAGGTCGAAATTTTCTTCCGTCATGGTGGGGCTCGCTACGAGAGGAAGGTGAGGCACTAAAAGACAATGATCTCCGACTAGCCAGAGCTGTGCTGACCCAAAACCTATGCCCGTAAAGGCTCGGCAGCAAGCCAGAGCTATTGCGAGGCCTTCAAAGACCCCCTAGGCTCCTCGAATATGTCACAGCGCTATCTCATCTTATCAACCAGTCTCCGTCCGAACAGCCGCAGCCACACCCTCGCCTTAGAGGCAGCTGAGCACCTCAAGGCTCAAGGGATTGAGGCTGAGATCGTCGATCTCCGCGAACACACTCTTCCCTTGTGTGATGGAGGTGCGTGCTACGGTGACCCTGCGGTCAATGAGTTCAAAGCGAAGCTCATCGAAGCGGACGGCTACTTGATCGCCACACCGATCTACAACTTTGACGGCAACTCTGCGCTGAAGAACGCTATCGAGTTGACAGGCAAAGACGTGTGGACGAGCAAGGTCGTCGGCTTCCTCGCCGCAGCCGGAGGGCGCGGGAGCTACATGTCTCTCTCAGGGTTAACACTCAGCCTCATGCTCGATTTCCGCACCTTCATCCTCCCCCGCTTCGTCTATGTGACTGGTGAAGACTTCGACGAGGATGGGTCGATGAGTGAAGAGGTCAAAGAGAGAGTGGGTGAGATCACCAGTGAGCTCATTCGCGTAACTAGCGCTCTAAGAAGCGAATAAAACCAATGCGTTAATTAGAGGCTAACGTTAGCCCTTATGTAGCGTAGCTAAGGGAGGCGACCCTCCTACAAGAAGCTATGCGCTCCATCCCCCTACCTCTCTTGGCCTTGCCGCTTCTGGTGACTGCCACCATCTTCATGTCGACCTCGCCTAAGGCAGTCCATGAAGATCTACCGCTAGGGCCTTCCGCTCAAATCGAAGTGGAAGCTCTAAGCCTCAACGAGCTGAGAGGGACATCAAGTCGAGACATCGCGCGACCGCAGGATCTCCACAAGGAGGACGTGAGCCCTGCGATCATTGAGGTGTCCCCCACTCAACACCTCGTACCCCCATCACTCCCCGTGAACCCTCTCTTTGAAGAGGACGCCACAAAGGAGCGCTACGCAGAGTGGTATCGAGGAACAGCCACAGAGCATCTATGTCAGAGCTTGGTGCGCATAAACGCCCTGCGCATGTGGGACCCCAAGACCTGCTGTTGCATGAACTCGAAGCTCTTATTTAAACGCACAGCAAAGCACCAAGAGGCGCACTCACTACATGAGCAGACGGAGCTCCTCCTACAAGAAGAGCTCTGGCTCACCGAAGAGCTTCAACGACACGTCAAAGCAGACCTAGAGAGCGGCGGTTCACTCCCACCATTCCGGCTCCCTCAAACA
>JAPKBY010000466.1 GCA_028823185.1 Planctomycetota bacterium | reverse complement strand
GATTGAGGTGGATGGGAATGAGGATCTCTTCGCTGTCTGCGTGGCGCTTTGTGGGGGCGTCGTGAAGAGAGGAGTAGTGTTCGATGACCTCTTCCAAGCTCTCGTAGACACCTCTGTGTGTGTAAGGGGCTGTTCGAGCGACGTTGCGGAGGCCTGGGGTTTTGAACTCACCCTTCGTGTGTGGCGTACGCAAAAGGAACTCGAGATGTCCGCGCGCGCTGCCGAGGTCTCCAAGGGTTTCTCCGGGCTGTAAGGCGCCGACGTCGCTGAACTCACCTTTGCCGTTATATGGGTCATTGAGCACCGTCTTGATCCCATCCCAACGGCCGAACTCGCGCAGCTCTTCGCCGCGCTCATTGCGTTCATAAGGGAGCCTGACGTCGTGAAACTCTAAGTCAGAGAAGAGCGGGCCGTGATGGCAGAGGTGACAGCGAGCCTCATCAAAGAAGAGCTTCATGCCTTTGATCTCTTCGTCGCTTAGAGAAGCGAGCTCTTTAGGCGCTCCGCTCTGCAGCCCGCTGACATAGCGGTCAAATCGTGACTCTCCGCTCACGATCTCTCGTTCAAAGGCGGCGACAGCCTTGGCCATATTGACGAGCACTTGAGTAGACGCTTCGCGCGCCTGAGTTGGCATCGAGTCCCAGGCTGGCTGGGCTGGGTCGCTCAAGTCTCCAAGCGTGGGCCTTGCCTCTCTTGGCCAAGCGCTTACGTCCGGCATTTGACCGAAGAGCGCCTCGTACTTTGCTCGGAGCGCGCTGTCCTCAATGATCGTATGAGTGAAAGCGACCCGGTCTCCGCCCATCTCCTCTGGGTGCTCCCAAGGTTGGATGGCTTGCGCCCATAGGGAATCGGCTCGTCCATCCCAGAAATACCAGCGGTTATAAGCCACGTTCCAGAGGCTGGGTGAGTGAGTGTTGAAGGAGCTGAGACCTTCTGCTGTCACTTTGCCGTCACTCCAATCTAGAGCCGGGTCGTGGCATGTCGCACAGGAGATGGATCCGTTCGCTGAGAAGCGTTGGTCATAGAAGAGGATGCGACCGAGCTCGATCGCGATTGGATTGTCTACGACTCCGTTGCTGGGGTCCACCGGAGGGCTCGGGAGAGGGGAGGCCCGGAGGACTCCGGCTAAGACGAGCGGGCTGAGCTCTGCGCGCGCTGCCGCTGCTGCCTTGGCGTCGATGACTCCTTCCTCTGCGCAGGCAAAGAGCAACAAGGTGAGGCCTAGGTAGAGCCGTTTCACAAGCTGACCTTTAAGGAGACCTTGTCATTCTCGACGATCCTGAATTCCTCTTCGATGCGTGTCTCGATGACGAGGACTCGGAGCTCCCATTCGCCTGGCATGTGAAAGAGCATCCCGCGGACACGAAAGCGCCCATCGCCGAAGTCGTCGACCTCCGCTTGGCGCAGCATCCCGTGACCATGACCAGGCATCCAGCCCTCGACGCGTACAGTCCAGCTCTCTTCTGGCTCTGGTGGCGCACCCTCAGCGGTGACTAGCACGTCGAGCTCGAACGGCTGATTGAGGGGTATCGGTGAAGGGTTGATCGACACCTCGACCTCGAAGAGTCCACGCTCAGAGACGCCCCTGAGGGGGATCTGCTCTGGTGGACTCGGGGGTTGGCACGAGAGCAACAACAGGCTGAGGGAGAGGGCGCGAGGCAGCGCTCGTTGAATGAAGGGGCTCATGAGATCCATTTGAGTGTACAACGCGCTGGGTCTTCTCTCGCTTCGGAGTTTTTGGTCTCTAGGATGAATGAGTGAGGATTCTCTACATAGTCGGTGACTCGCGCTCCGGATCGACGGTGCTGCAGCATTTGCTCTCATTGCAGCCGGGGGTCCACTCCGTGGGTGAGCTTCGACGTCTCGGTGCTATGGCTAGAGCCGGTGAGCCTTGCGCATGTGGCGCGCCCTTAGGGGAGTGTGAGTTTTGGTGCGATGTCTGCGGAGAGTCCTCCGCAGCTTCACGCCTAACAGAGGTGCCGCGGGAAGGGGTGGCGTGGAGAGTTAGCATGATGCGAGAGGCGATCGCGCTCCGAGCTGGACTCACGCCTGCTGGCGCGCTCTTCCGTGGGCGTGCGAAGGCTGCTGCAGAAGAGTGCATGAAGCTCTATGAGTCAGTGGCGCAGAAGACAGGCGCTGAGGTCCTTGTGGACAGCTCGAAGGAGCCGGACCACTTCCTCCATCTGCGCGCCTCCTACCCAGGG
>JAPKBY010000465.1 GCA_028823185.1 Planctomycetota bacterium | reverse complement strand
TACCTGCGCCCGAGCTGGCTTTGGCGGCGCCTCAAGGGGGTCTCTGGGCCTAGAGAACTCTTTGCGCAGGCTCGCGAAGGGGTCGCGCTCCTCTCTCGAAACACCTAGGGCTTCGCTCGCGCGGCGACGCCCTTCTCGGGAAAGTTGGTGAACACTCCCTCGACGCCATACTCATGGAAGTAGCGCCTCATCGCCTCTTCTTCATCGTTGAATGTATATGGGAAGACTGCGAGCCCGAGCGCGTGTGCCTCGCTGATCAGCTCGCTGACTGCGCCAGTCTCAACGTCTTCGATCGCAGCCCGGGGAGGCGCTATCCCGTCACAGAACTCAGCCGCCCAAACCAAGTCCTCTTCCGTTGACTCTTTGCCTATACACAGCACCTGCTGGAAAGGGCACTGCTCTTCAACTCGAAGTCGTCGAAGGCTATCTCTCTCGAAGCACTGAACAATGACCGGGTCACTCAGAGATCTATACCCCGCTTGAGCTAGACGAGTCATCAACTCTGCCTCCATGGGCAAGCCCTCGCCGCGGTGCCACGCTGGCGCCTTCAGTTCTGGAATGATCCCGACCTTCTCTCCTGTGCTCTGCCCAAGGAACACCATGAGATCGAGAAACTCTGTGAAGCTCGCGTAGCGGTAAGACCCCTCGCCGGCTTCATTCGTAAAGTTCACCTTCCTCAGCTCTGCAAGGGAGAGGTCGCGGATCCTTACCGCCCCCTCCTCGTCCACAAGCTCTGGGTAAAGAAGAGCCACGTTAGATCCCTTTCGAACCGTGAGGTCGTGAGAGCAGATCAAATGTCCGTCTCTGCACATGACAAGGTCTGGCTCGATGAAGTCCGCCTCCATCGCATGTCCGATTGAGTAGGCCTCGAGGGTGTGTTCTGGCGCGTGTCCGCTCGCGCCTCGATGTGCGATAACGACAGCGCCTGATCTCTCGACAGCTTCCCCTGTCGAACCGCAGGCTCCCAAGAAGGCGAAGAACGTGACAAATAAGCGCCAAGGTCTCTCTAAGGGAGGGGGGCTCACGCCGGCTAGACTACACCCCTCTCTGGCTCACAGCGCTGCCTCCTCGGCGAGATCTACTCGCTGAGCTATGATCAAAAGACCTTCGTGGCCCTTACCCCACACTTCAGGAGCCCAATATGTCCTTCCTTGCCTTCGCCTTGATCGCGCTTCCAGCTCTCCCTGATGTGCGCGCGCACTTCCAGCCCACCTACATCGACGGTGGCTGCTGGGTAAACAGCCAGCGCCCATGGGGGGCCGGTGACCCCGATCGCTTCTACAGTTTCGGGATCTTTGATGAGTCCTCCAATGGGCTCTTCAACGCCTGCTCAAATGGCTGCGGCGACGACGGCAACGAGGACACCCTGAACGGCACCATTTCCGAGCGCTGCGGCTTAAACACTGGCTGCGGTGGCTGGGACATAGACGACCCCTTGGTCTCCAAGATCATCCCGAAGGGGAGCGGAGCGTTCTTCTACTTCGGCCTCTGGGATGATGACTTCGACGCGAACGATTCGCTCGGAGACCACTGGCTCTACACCTCGACCTATGTCTCTGCGGCAGGCAACAACAACAACGCCTCCCCTTACTACGCTGACTCGCCCATTCAAAACGTCTGCGGCGCTGACGTAGAGGGCATCGGAGACTCAAACAACTTCTCTATTGCCTATGAGATCTGGTTCATGGACGACGACGGGCCTTCCTTCTCCTCGCCTCCGGTCGCCGTCGATGACGGAGGCCCGAGCTCAACGGACAACGACGACACCATGGAGTTCACGTGGTCTAGCGCCGTCGACGAAGACTCTGGAATCAGCCAGCACTACATCGCCATGTTCGACATGACGACGAACGTAAACCTGATCTATGAGCACCCTGTGAGCGGCAACTCAATCACCGTCGGGCTCGACCCTTCGGCGGATCTCAACTTCCCGCCGTCTATAGGGCACACCTATCGCTTCTGGGTCGGCGCACGAAATGGCAGCACCCCGCAGCTCACTGACCGCTTCGGCAACGACGCGCGAACCCTGGTCTGGTCCGACCCCGTCGACGTCCTCATGACGACGGACCTGCCCGAGTTCTACTGCGTCACATCACCAAACTCGGCAAACGCGGAAGGCTCACGCATCAACTTCGGCGGGAGCACCTCTATCTCAGCCAATGACCTCCAAATCATCGCGGGCTTTGCCCCTGCTGGGCAAACCGG
>JAPKBY010000464.1 GCA_028823185.1 Planctomycetota bacterium | reverse complement strand
ACACAGGCAGCGACTACTCCCTCACGACGAGCCTGAGCGGTACTGGAAACAGCGTCGTGCTCAACACAGGCACTCAGGCAGCCGTAACAGCCGAAGCAAACGCTTATCAGTGGGTCAACAAGATGCGCGATTGGATCCGGGCGATCACCCCTGGAGACAACACCGCTGACTTCCTCGCGACAGCCAACTGCAACCTCAACTCGACCTGCAACGCTTACTACGACGGCTCCTCCATCAACTTTTACTCTGCTGGCGGCGGCTGCGTGAACACAGCCTTCTCCTCAGTCGTAGGACACGAAGAGGGGCACTGGCTCAACGTGCGCTATGGCACAGGCAACGGCAGTGATGGAATGGGCGAAGGCAACGCAGACGTCTTCTCCATGTACCTCCTCGACGATCCGATCGTCGGTGACGGCTTCTTCCAAACCGGCGGCAACATCCGCAATGGAAACAACAACAACCAGTTCTGTGGCGACAGCAACCCCGGCTGCTACGGCGGCGTTCACGCCGACGGCGAGCCTTGGATGGGCGCTGCTTGGAAGATTCGCACCAACCTCAAGAACACCAACGGCACCGCTAATGGCTCCTTGATCGCCGACACGATCTTCCTCGGATGGATGAACGGCTACAACCAAAGCCAGATCCGCTCCGTCATCGAAGCCCAATGGCTGACCCTTGATGACACTGACGGGAACATCGACAACGGGACCCCTCACTACTCCGACATCGACGCCGGCTTCCTCCAGCAGGGCTTCCCCGGATACGACCTCGATCTCATCGGGATCACGAGCGTCACAGACCTCCCGAACACGGACAACGAGACGGTCCCCTATCAGGTCGTGGCGAACGTCCAGGCCTATGTCGCTCCCTCAGTCGCCAGCGCAGATGTGCGCTATAGAATCAACGGAGGCACCTGGGCCACGGCCGCGATGTCACCCGCTGGTAATGACGACTGGATAGGCAGCATCCCTCCGCAGGTCTCACCTGCTGTCGTTGAGTACTACGTCCAGGCGAGCGACTCGCTCGGCAACGGCGCGACGAGCCCCGGAAACGCTCCCATCAGCAGCTACTCCTTCGCAGTGGGAGTCATCACAGAGCTCTTCACAGACGACTTTGAGTCAGACACTGGTTGGACCGTAGGCGCCGCTGGAGACTCAGCGACGACCGGAGTCTGGCTGCGCGGCGCGCCGATCGGCACAGACGCTCAGACGAACCAGGATCACACCCAGGTCGGTCAGAACTGCTTCTTCACGGGACAAGGCTCAGCAGGCGGAAGCCTCGGTGAGAACGACGTGGACGGCGGCTACACGACAGTGACTTCGCCTGCGCTTGACCTCTCGGGTCACCCCATCGCTACGGTCAGCTACTGGCGTTGGTACTCCAATGACTCAGGGGCCTCCCCGAACGCTGACATCTTCGAAGTGGAGCTCTCTGGCAACAACGGCTCCTCCTGGACCTCAGCTGAAGTTGTCGGGCCGACGGGTGACGGGACCTCTGGTGGATGGATCCAGCAAGAGCTCGCGATCCACGAGTTCGTCACGCCTGGTGCACAGACACGGATCAGGTTCCGTGCGAGTGACCTGAACAGCGGCTCCATCGTCGAAGCCGCGGTGGACGACCTCGTTGTGATAGGAATAGGCGCGGCAGACGGCTGCGCGACACCGGTCAACTACGGTAACGGCAAGATCTCCAGCCTCGGCATCGCGCCGATCATCGGCGCCGCCGGGACACCCAGCGCCACGACGAATGACCTCTCCATCAACGTTGACCTCGGCATCGCGAACCAACCCTCAATCCTCTTCCACGGATTGAATTCAGCGAGCGCCCCCTTCGCCGGTGGCACACGCTTGGTCGCCTTCCCCCTCACGCGAGCTGGGGTCCGTATGCTGGACTTCTTCGGATCAGCGAACTGGGACCACAACGTGACCCTCGCTGACGTAGGAACGACCCGCTACTTCCAGGTCTGGATGAGGGATCCTCAACACCTTGATGGTACCGGCGTCGGCATGTCTGACGGCCTCGAGGTCACCTTCTGTGACTGAGCAGCGCTCAAGCTAAACCAGCTCTTAATGAGGCCGGTGGGGGCTCCCACCGGCCTTATTCGTGCCTGCAGATCCTCTGCGAGAGGCACCGAGACTAGACATCCCCCCCGGAGCGTCCTGCTGTCCAAAAGCCTAAGAGCCCATGAAGAGAGAAATCCCTGCGCGC
>JAPKBY010000463.1 GCA_028823185.1 Planctomycetota bacterium | reverse complement strand
TCGCCGTCCACCCCGACACCTTCCTGAAGGTCGCCTTCACCGAGGAGGACCTCGCGCAGCTTCCAGCGAACGCTGACCGCGATGAGTGGATCACCCGGCTATGGTGTGCCAAGGAAGCACACGCCAAACAGGCTGGCGAAGGCATCACTCAACCCAAGTCTTTAAAGATCACCGCGATCGAAGCTGAGACAATCTTCGTCAACGAGACCCCTATCCACACGATCCGCCATGATGGCTGGATCATCGCCCACACCTCATGACCACGCTCACCACTGTCGCCGCCCTGATCCAAGAGGTCATCGGAGAGGACTGGGACCTCGACGATGAGATCACCCTCGAGAGCTCCTTCGCTGACGACCTCGAGCTCGAGAGCATCGAGTTCGTGGCGCTCGCTGAGAAGATGCAGGCCTCCTTCGGGGAGGGCGTCGACTTCGTCGGTTGGCTCTCAGGAAAAGAGCTCGACGAGATCATCGCCTTAAAGGTCGGAGATGTGGTGGAGTTCATAGACGCGTGCCGCACCTAATTGCGAACGACCAAGAGCTGCACCATCAGCTCCTAGGGGATGCGACGAGCGACGCTACGCCTTGCGTCTTCGCCCATGGACTGCTCGTCGACAACCTCTCCTCTTGGTACTTCGGGGCAGCCCCAATCGTCGCGTCCTCTCGCCTCGCCGTCTGCTATGACCTGCGCGGCCACGGCCTCAGCTCTCACGCTGCAGAGGGCTATGACGTCGGCACTGGCGCGCGTGACCTCATCGCCCTCTTAGACTCTCTCGGTCTCCAGCAGGTCGACCTCGCGGGTCAATCTTGGGGCGCGCTCATCTGTCTGCGCGTAGCGCTCGAACATCCAGAGCGCGTGCGCCGCCTCGTCCTCTGCGAAGCTCCTCTGCCTCCCTCCTCGCTCTCCGAGATGGCGAGCGTCATCAGCTCAGACCCGCAAGAGCTCCTCGACATGCTGCCTGAGTCACTGCGCGAAGCCTTCAGCGGCGGCAAGCGTCGCGCGATCAAAGCCGCCCGCCGGCTTCAACGCCTCCTGACCGAGTCCACCCTCGTCGCCGACCTCAAGGCAGAGGGAGACATCGAGGACGAGCGTCTCGCTGAGATCTCACAAGAGACGCTCCTGCTATATGGCGACGAATCTTCGTGCCGTCCAGTCGCCGATCGCCTGCTGGCGCTCCTGCCCAAAGCATCTCTCAAGACCCTCCCCGGCGGACACTACCTCGCTGCGGAGCGGGCCTCTGATGTCGGCGCCCTCATCAAGGAGTTCCTCGATGGCTGAGATCACAGTCAAAGGGCTCAATTTCCACTATCAACACCTCGGCAAAGGCCGAGGTGACGAGCGCCTCGTGGTCTTCCTCCACGGCCTCGTGATGGACAATCTCTCCTCGTGGTACTTCACCGTCGCCAACCCGGTGGCTCAACAAGCCGAGGTTTTGCTCTACGACCTCCGTGGACACGGAAAGTCTGATCGACCCAAAGGTGGCTACACGGTCGCTGAGCAGATCGATGATCTCATCGCCCTCTTAGACGCGCTCGGTCTTAGCGATCGACCGCTCGAACTGGTCGGCAACAGCTTCGGCGGACTCCTCGCGACAGCCTTTACGCTGCGACACCCAGAGCGCGTCCGCGGGCTCACCCTCATCGACGCTCAAGTGCACGACGAGGCTTGGGCAGAGGAGATGCGATCCTCGCTGGGCCTCGAAGGCGACGACCTAAAAGAGGCCATCGCGACCAACTTCCAGCACTGGATCGGTCGCCACTCAGAGCGAAAACGAAATCGGCTCGCTAAGAACGCCGCAGAGCTCGTCTATGAGACCTCTCTCGTGCGAGACCTCGGCGCCTCACCAGCGCCGCTGACAAGCGAGATCGCCAACATCCAAGCTCCGGTCCGCGCTCTCTATGGAGAGAACTCCGACGTACGTGTGCGCGGAGAAGAGCTCGCCGCCATGCTCAAGAGCTGTGAGCTCACCCTCCACGCCGGCTGCACTCACTCAGTCCTTTGGGAAGAGACGACTGTCGTTCGTGAGGCCATCCTCGCTTGGACGACCCGCGGCCTTGAGGAAGTGAGGGAAGGCTGATGGCGCGCTTCCTCTTCGTCGTGCCGCCCATGGCGGGGCACACAAACCCCACCCTCGGAGTCGCTGCTGAGCTCCGCGATCGCGGACACGAGGTCGCTTGGTGTGGATATGCGGCGCTCCTCGACGAGCTCCTGCCAGA
>JAPKBY010000462.1 GCA_028823185.1 Planctomycetota bacterium | reverse complement strand
TAGATCTTCTGCTGGAGTGGGAGAGCGCTGTGGTGCCTGGCGCATGGGCCTACCCAACAGGCGCAGCGGATATCTCGAACACACAGTTCGCTTGCCTCGGCTTCTGGGGCGCATCAGAGCTCGGCATCGATGTGCCGGCAAAGACCTGGCGGCGCATCGTTCAGACCGCATACGAAAAGCACCAGAACCATGTAGAGCAGGTTGATTGGCCCGATGACCACAGCGGCCGCAAGCGCTCTGGCAAGCGCAAGATCGCTGGGTATCACTACTATCCCAACAACCGCACTCCGTGGAACGAATCTGGCTGCATGACGACCGCAGGCCTGTGCACGATCGGGATCCCGATGATGCTCCTCGACAAGAAGCTGGGCGCTCGCCACACCCAGATGTTCATGAAGAGCAGCCAGCTCGCGCTCGGCTGGATGGAGCACTACTACGACGAGGTGCAAAAAGGCGATCGGCGCCATGCACGCTCCGGCGATGTGGATCAGTCTGCCCCTGGGGTCAACGGAGACAACTTCTACTACTACATCTACGGCCTCGAGCGCGTCGGCGCCTTCTTCAACACCGAGTTCATCGGAGAGCACCCCTGGTATCGCGATGGCGCAGAGAACCTCCTAAAGAGACAGTCAGACCCTGGCGTCTGGGGCAACCAAAGCGACACCTGCTTCGCCTTACTCTTCCTCAGGCGCGCGTCGGCGCCGCGACAGTCCGGCAAGCCCGCAAGCCGCGAAGGCAACGTCTTCGCCGACTCCACTGGTGAGGTCCACATCCGGGCGACCGGTACGAAGAAGATGACCTTTTGGATCGAAGGCTTCGACGCAGGGATCCTCTCTGAGTTCGATGAGGAGGGCAGGCCTTGGAAGGGCATGCGAATCGTGAAGGTTGAATACCTCGCAGATGGCGAGGTCGTAGCCTCTGCCCTAGGAGATCCAGAGCGGCCTTGGCAGGGCGAACGATTTGCCGCCCAGTTCACCTTCAGCCTGCCAGGAGAGCACACTTTGCAGGCAAGGGTGATCGCCGTCACACCAGAGGGCGACCCCGAGTATCCAGAGAAGACCGAGGACTACAGCTCCGTCTCACTCAAGATCGCGACGAAGGACTCTCCCGAAGATTGGATGACAGAGAACCTGAGCTTCAGCGAGGACAACCTCTTGAATCACATCGAGATCCGCGCGACCGCCTCGAGCCAGTTGAACGCCGACTCAGCGCCTGCCAACGCCTGCGATGAGCCGCACCTGACCCGCTGGGTCTCCGCGGCGGACGACAAGGCGCCCTCGATCACACTCTCTCTCTCTCGCCGGACCCGCGCCAACACCATCCTCCTCGCCCAAGCCAACAGCGCGCTCTCGCTGCGCGGACACTTCGGCGCGATCAAGCGCGCAGCCATCAGCCTCAACGGCGACGAGCCGATCGAGGTCGACATGGGCCCCGATGAGATGAGGATGATCCAAGTCGACCTCGGGAAGACCACCAGAATCAGCACGATCAAAGTCAGCGTCCTCGAGTACACCCCCGGCGGCAATGTCCATGGCGTCGGATTCTCCGGGATCGAGCTCTACCGTCTCAAATAAATAGCCATGAAGACTCTCACGCGCCTCTTCGCGCTCCCGCTCTGCTTCGCGCTCGCTGCTTTCGTCTCGCTGCAGGACCCTGTCACCCGCGTCATCGAGCCCGGCCACCGACACCTCGGCGATGCCGACACCCCCGAGTGGCCAGAGGCGCCCGCGCAACCGGAAGGGAAACGCCTCGACCTCGAGTTCAAGGCGAGCGCTCGCTCAGGTGACTCAGTCCTCTGGATCACCCAGCGCAGCGTCGACAACGTCTGGCGCCTCAAGATCAACGACAAGGACATGGGGACGCTCAAGACAAACAATGAGCCCGCCGACTTCTGGTACCCGGTCGCGGGCGGGACGTTGAGAAGCGGAGAGAACACCCTCACGATCACGCCCGAGGGAGACCCCAACGACGACATCGTCCTGGGAAACTTCCGCCTGGTTGAAGGCAGCTTGCACGAAGCGCTCCATCTACAACCCGTGACGATCAAGGTGATCGATGCGGCGACCTCCAAGCCGATCCCTTCACGCGTCAACTTCTTCCGCAAAGACAAGAAGGCCGCACAGCTCTTCTTTACTGAGCCCTCGACCACTCCGGTCCGCGAAGACCTCGCCTACACCGTCAAAGGGGTGATGAAGACCGAGCTCCAGCCCGGCGAATACAC
>JAPKBY010000461.1 GCA_028823185.1 Planctomycetota bacterium | reverse complement strand
CCTGCGCCGAGGCTGTCGAAGGCTCTCTCGAAGTGCAGCCCGCAGAGCGGAGTCCTCGCAGAGTGCTTGATGATGACTGAGTTCCCCGCGAGCAGCGCGGGGAAGAGGACGTTGATGGGAATGAGCAGCGGATAGTTCCAGGCGGCGATGTCGAAGACCACGCCGTGCGGGATGTGGTGCGTCATCAACTCGAAGCCTTCCTCGGCGGGCAAGACGTCTGGAGCTAGCACCGTCGGAGCGATCGAGGCCATGTGTTCGGCGCGCTTGCACATTGTCTCGAGCTCGCCGCGAGCGTGCTGAATGGGCTTGCCCATCTGATGGGAGATGTCAGAGGCGACCTCTTCGGCGTTCGTGCGAAACCAGTCGAGGCAGCGGAGCGCGCCAGTGATGCGCTCTTCTAGCGGGACATGACGCCAAGAGCGTTGAGCGCCGACCGCGGCGGTGAGCTTGACGTCTATGGAGGCGTCATCATCGAAGGGCAGCTCACAGACGATGGAGTCGTCGAAGGGGTTACGAGAGACGAGCTTCAAGTGGTGCTCCTTGAGAGTGTCATGGTTTCTTGGTCTGAGCTAGAGAGGCTCCCGCAGCCTATGCGATGTGCTTCTGCGTGCTGTGAGCCATAGAGTCGCCTATTGGCCGCCACCATTCTTTCGGTGCTTGCGCGCGCGTTCAAGGTGCGTTCTTGCGTAGCGATCTTGAGGATTCACGGCGTGGGCCTTGCTGTTTTAGAGGGGTAGCACTGACAATCAGGTGTCGCCTAGGCTCGGCGACACCACACACACCACAATTAGGAGGTTCCCATGCATCGTAGCGCTCTCTTTGGCGTCTTATGCTTCGCTCTCTCACCGGCTCTTGCTCGCGCTGATGTGCGCATGCCGGCGATCTTTTCAGACCACATGGTCATTCAACGTGACAGCGACGCTCCTATTTGGGGTTGGGCTGCTCCTGGCGAGATGGTCACGGTGACCGCATCTTGGGGTGGTGAGGGCGTCAGCGTTGAGGCGGGTAGTGACGGTCGCTGGTCGACGGAGCTCGCGACTCCGGGCGCTGGCGGACCGCATCAGATAACGATCCAAGGTGACAACTTTGTCCCTATCCGAAACGTCTTCACGGGTGAGGTGTGGATCTGCTCCGGTCAGTCCAATATGGAGTGGCGTGTGAACGGCAGCGACAACGCGTCTGAAGAGATGAAGGCAGCGAACTATCCGATGATTCGTCACTTCGATGTGCGCAACGTCATCTCGACCAGCCCGCTGGATGATTGCCAAGGGAAGTGGAGCTCATGCTCCCCTGCATCGGTCGGCGGCTACACAGCGGTCGGTTACTACTTCGGCAGAAAGCTGCACCAAGACCTCGGGGTTCCGATCGGGCTCATCGCGACGAACTGGGGCGGCACAGTCGCTGAGGCATGGACCAGCGAGGAGACTCTCGCGGCGAACTTCCCAGAGTTTCAACCGGCCCTTGATCAGGTCGCGCAGATGCGCGCAGGTGGTGGTTCAGACCTCTCTGCGGTGCAGTTGGCGTGGTGGAAGGGCCTAGAGGAGAAGGAGCGCGGCCTCAAAGGTGACTGGATGACTGCCTCTTTTGATGACACAGAGTGGAGCTCAGCGACGGTGCCCGGCAACTGGAGCGATGTGGGATTGGGTGGTTATGACGGGACCGCTTGGTATCGCCGTGGTGCAGAGGTCCCCGCCTCATGGGTGGGCAAGAACCTCGTCTTAGAGCTCGGGCCTGCTGATGACATGGATCGTGTGTGGGTGAATGGTCAGCTCATCGGTGAGACAAAAGCCGATGGACAACATCAGACAGCGCGCAGGTATGTCGTGCCGAAGGATTGCGTCACGGGGACGTCGATGCAGCTCACTGTCTGCGTGATTGATACGGGCGGGGCAGGCTCATTAGGTGCGAAGCCTGAGGACATGAAGCTCAGCCTCGCTGGGACAACGGAGGCTGCCTCCATTTCGATCTCAGGAGAGTGGCGCTTTCAGAAGGGGACATCGTTGAAGGAGGTCGGCAACTTCCCTCGTCAGGCTTCTTTCCACGCAAATACGCCTACAGCCCTCTATAACGGCATGATCGCGCCGCTCATCCCTTTCGCGATTCGTGGCGCCATCTGGTATCAGGGCGAGTCCAACCGTGGGAGAGCGCCTCAGTATCGTGAGCTCTTCCCCGCGATGATCGCGGATTGGCGTGAGGCTTGGGGGCAAGGTGACTTCCCCTTCGGCTTCGT
>JAPKBY010000460.1 GCA_028823185.1 Planctomycetota bacterium | reverse complement strand
CTCCCAACGCGCCTCATGAGGGTCTTTGAGCTCTAGACCTTGCAGCACTTCACGGTACGCCTCTTGTGCTTGAGCCAGCGCTTCCCAGCGTGCCTCTTCGCCGGCGTTGTCCTCACCAAACTCCGCCTTGACGACGTCTCTAAATGAGAGGCCTTCGGTCGCGAGCTCTCCATGAAGCGTCCGCAGGAGCTCGGCGAGACGGAACCAAGCCCCGAAGACGGACGGCTCTCTTGAGACGATCCGCTTCCGCACTTCTAGGTCTAAGCCTCGCAGCGCTCGCTCCCACACCATCGTTCGGGTGAGTCTGTCGGCGCTCCGCTCATTCAATTCAAGCAGCTCATCCGTCAAAGCACCCGCTGTGAGGACCTGCGGCGGGGAGACCGAGGGCGCCAACCTGCGCGCGATCTCTTCTTGAAGGGTTCGCCCTGCCCGCGCGCCAGGGACAGCGATGAGCACATCGTCTAGCTGGTCACCGAATTCGGTGACCAGCCAATCGGCCGCACGACTGAGGAGATCATCTCCCCACCCGAGCATCTCAATCCGCGCTGAGGCAGTCTCACTCATTCCCGGAAGCTCCATTGTCTTTATTCTCATCCGTCGAAGTCCTCTCCAGATGTGCCAGCATCCTCCCCAGGCGGTTGCTCCTCAAGCGATACCTCAACTCCTCTTGAATGGGCTCCCGTAAATGAACCTTATCCAGCAATGGCTCAAGGGCTTCATCACTGAGACTATAGAGATCCACATCAGCGATCCCTGATACCGGCTCGCAAAGCTCGTCAACCATAAGAGCCTCCTCTGACATCTCTGCTGAATCTGACTCATCTCCCCCCTCTGGGATCTGCAGACCTGAAGAGATCAAGCCGGCCAACATCATGCAGCGCTTCGCAGAGACCAAGTTCTCCTCTGAGATCGGTGGCAAGCCATACCTAAAGAAGCCGTGACCATGGGCGATTGGAGCGAGATGAAATCCCAGGGGGTTGGACCGCCAATACTCCCAGATGAGATCTTCCACGAGACGGGCGAAGCCTTTTACGAGGCTCATCTCCAGCAGATAGTTGCCGACTCGCTCCTCCTTTAAGAGCCCCAATGCGGACTCTATGGGTGTGTGAATGAAATAGGGCCCGTCGCCACTCTCGCGCTCATTGGCACCCTCAACCTCCCGATATAAGCCAGCGCCCAAAACAAGGCCCATGCCAAAGGAGTTCCTCATTTGAGTGAATTGGTCAAACCTCATGCATTGCCGCCTGGTCTCATCGTCAGAACCAGACTCATTTGTCCGCCTACGAAAGTCACATGAGCCGCAGGGCTGTACCAGCTCATCTACGAGCCACTGATCTAATTTGTCACCGACAGCGCTCAAGTAATCAGGCTCTGCTTTGGTCGTACCCATCACCCACTCGACCTCTCTCTCGCCTAAGCGTTCAAGCAAGAGGCCTTCTGCGTCTTTATTGAAGAATCGTCGCTTAAGCAGGTGCCAGAATGAACCGGGGCGCAACTCTGAAGGCTCCATCACGCGCGCCCCCCATTAGCGGCAGAACTCTCTCGAGAAGCACTGCCAAATGTCCAACTCAATGAGCCGGCGCTTCGTCGTTTGCCTGAATTTCTCGTCAGCAATTCATTCACAAAAAGGGTGTCTCTTCTTTTCATTTAGCCTTTCTAGTAGATCATTTGTTTCGATTAGCAGAGCTTTTCGTGCGACCACGCGCAGGCTCTCAAGACAGTCCTCTCCCACAAATAAGCGTTAATAACGGCAAAAAAGTGGCGTTTCAGACCCCAAAGCCCATTTTTGGGCGAAAGAAGACTGTAGCGCAGCCGGCCTGATAGTCAAAGGGCCACTTCATTAAGTCGCAGGGCTCTAAGTAATAATCGCTCAGGCTCAACCACAAGCGCCTCAGCACAAAGACCTTGCGACTCACGAATAAATAGCGTCATCGCAGTTCCACTTTTGGCACGACCTCCATGCTGCGAGATACACCGACATCAACCTCCTCTTCCCGGGCTACAATAGCTTCCTCCCCAATCGCGCGACCGTCCGCGATCACCATCGTCCATTTCGCCTGACTCATGGCTATCACCCAACTCCCTGAAGACGCTGACCTTCATGCCCTCCTCGCAGCGGAGCGCCTCCTGTTGTTCAAGCACTCTCCGAGCTGTCCCATCAGTGCGCGTGCCTTCTTTGAATATCGCGGCTTCTGCGAAGCTCACCCGGAGATCAACTCTCTCTGGCTGCACGTGA
>JAPKBY010000459.1 GCA_028823185.1 Planctomycetota bacterium | reverse complement strand
CCCGCCCACCCGCAGTCTGAGCTTGAGGTGACTGTGGGGTCAAAGGCGCCTCCGCTCGCGGAGACGGCCTGAGCACAGAGCTTCAATAGCTCGGCGAACTCTCCGTCAACACCGACCCAATCGGAGCTCGCGTTCCTGTTCACATGCGAGACGACGCTGTCGGGCTCAAAGCGCGAGAGGCGCACGTGCTCATCGCTGATGAGCTCGAGCGCCTCTTCACCGGCTGCGCGCAAGAAGCCCGCATCCTCTCCTACGAGCACCGCCTCGAAGCGGGTACCCATCGCCAAAGCAGCGAGCCGGACGGTCTCCATCTCGCTCCCTTGGCGCGCAGGCCCCTCAGGCGGGGCTCGCGGTCATTGTCTCGGGATCAAAGGTCCAAGCCTTACCACCCCATGCGGAGCGAGTCGCCAAGACCACGACGACCATCACCTTACAGGCGAGATCAACCTGACTCTGATTCTGCTCTCGCGTCCTGACACAGCGGAGCCAGTCGAGACGAAGCGCCTCTTGAGGGCTGACGTTGGCGCACTGGATCGTCTGCTCGTCGACGTCATCGACAAAGATGCGCTGAGGGCGAACGACACAGTTGTTACTGCCGAGGAAGATGTCTGCCTCGTGACCACGGATCAGGACCTCGAGCCCGTTCTCATTGCAGGTCGAACCCGCGACGATCATCGTGTGCTCCTTCTCGAATTCCACCGTCAGGTTGACCTGATCGTGGTTATCCATCTCCTTGTCGAGGTAGTGACCACCGGATGAGGTCACACGAGTCGGCCAACCGCGGTCGAGGGCGAACATCATCGGGGTCATCATGTGAACGAGCAGATCACCGATGATGCCTGTGGACCACTTCGAGTAGCGACGCCAGCGGTGGTAGACCTCTGTGTCCCATTTGGCCTCGCCGACGGGACCACACCAGGCCTCCCAATCGAGCATCTCGCCCGGCTGGACCTTCTCGTCAATCCCGTAGAGCCACTCGCCATCTTTCGAGTTGCGGCAATATCCAGTCTGGCTGAAGGTCGGGTGACCGATACCGCCCTCGGCGATGACCCTCTTCGCTTCCTGGTACTTGCCATACATCATGTACTGAGTTCCGACCTGCAAGCGCATGTCAGGGTTCGCTGCCATGACATCACGAAGCCACATGGCGTCTTCGAGCTCTAAGGTCATGGGCTTCTCAACGTAGACATCTTTTCCAGCTTCGATCGCGTCCACGGCCATCTGCGCGTGCCAGTGCTCAGGCGATGCGATCAAGACGCAGTGAATGTCATCACGCGCGAGGAGCTCCTTATAGTCGCGATAGCCGTCAACCTGAACGCCCTCTTGGTCGTTGCGGGCTTGGTTCAGACGGTTATCAAGCCGCGGCTTACAGACATCTGAGAGCGCGACGATGTGCACTTTATCTTCGCCATTTTTGTTCTGGTTGATGGTCGAGCCGAGGTGACCCCCGCCCATCCCACCGACGCCTATGATCCCCATTCGGATCGTGTCGTCCGGACCAAGATCCGCACGCTTCCCAGCCTTCACGATGGGGCGGGCTTTCAGGCTAGTAGCGCATGCCGTAGTGGCGGCTGCAGCTGCCGAGCCAGCGATAAACTGACGTCGTGTCGTAGATTTCTTCTTCACGGGGGCTCCTTCTCTTATTCCAACAGCATGACTCTCGGGCTGCGATGCAGCACTAAGCCTGAAGTCTAACGAGGCTCCCCGTCTCCGGGGAAGAGACCTTTTAAGACCTCTGCTGCGCGCTCATAGTGAGCCTCGGACACGAAGAGGTGGTCCCGGTCAAAGGTACACACGCAACCAACGGGCACCTTCGCCTCAGCGAGGGCCTTCGTCACGTGGGCTAAAAATCCTACCAGCTCCCAATCCATAGCCGCTGAGAAGCGGATCCACACCAAAGAGCGCTCTAGCTTGGCATCAGGATGACGCTCCAGAACGCCATCCACGGCATCCTCATGAATGAGCAGGGTCGTCCCCTCTACTTCTCTCACCGCCTGAGACGGGGCCCTCCCTAAAAGGGCGAGATCCTCAATGCGAGGCCCCTCATCAAAGCCAACGAGGGCGAAACGGCCAGGCTCCGCGCTCCAAGTCATCTGGGACAAAGCATCCCCTAGAGACCTCACAGGGGACCTCTCGCTGCCTTTTTTACCGAGATCGCCTTCGGATGCATCATTTTTCGGAACCACTCACTTATTATGGAGTTAGCACGAAGACAATCACAGCCACAACGTATTGGCTC
>JAPKBY010000458.1 GCA_028823185.1 Planctomycetota bacterium | reverse complement strand
TCTTGCTTTCGCCGCCATAGCTGCTCTTGCCGCCGCCGCCGTAGCTGCTCTTGCTTTCGCCGCCATAGCTGCTCTTGCCTTTGTCACCGTAGGACTTGTCACCGTAGGACTTCTTGCCACCGCCGGAGTAGCCATTGCTTTGAGGCTGACCAGGACCTCGGTCTCGACGGATCATCGTCTGCGGATCGCGCTCATCGCGCCTTCCCACACACATCTCGAACTTCTCTGCGACCCCAGATTGCACATCAAAGGTGCTCGCGTTGGGGTGAATCGCGATCGATCCGACCTTATCACCGCTCACCTCTCCTCTTCTGCAAAGTGCAGCCAAGAGGCGTCCAGGCGTCGCGCCTTGGTTAAGACCATAGTTGACGAAGAAGCGCACGCCTCCTCCTCCACGTGATCCGCCACCGCCACCACCGCCGCCGCCGCCGTATTGACGAGGCCCGCGATCGTTCTTCGAAGAGCCGCCATAAGAGTTCTTACCGTAGCCTCCTCCTGAGGAGTGCTCCTGCCCTTTGTTCTTAGCTTTCAGGTCCTTCGCCCTAACCTGCTGCTTCGGCTCTAAACGCGCCAAGAGCGCAGCCACGAGCGCCTTGTTGTCATTGACAGCGAGGAGCTCTTCCGCGTGAGCCAAGTGGAGCTCGGTCGGGCCATCAGCCAGGGCATTGTTGATCTCTGCTTTGAGGTTCTCCTGCGCGCGCGCGGAGACCTTCTTCATGACCTCATTTGCGCTCGGGACAGGACTCCATTTCAAATTGACCTTCGCCTGATCGAGCATGCGCGTCACGCTGAAGCGACGGTTCGGCGGTGCGAGCAAGACGCTGCGCCCCCTTCTGCCGGCGCGCCCGGTGCGACCGCTGCGGTGTGTATAAACCTGCCCATTGATACAGGGGGCGGTGTGAATCACCGTCGCGACGTCCGGCACATCCAAGCCACGCGCGGCGACATCCGTAGCCACGAGGACCATCGCCCTACCAGAGCGGAATGAATCCATAGTGCGATCGCGCTGGCTCTGAGCTAACTCACCGCTGAGAGGCATGGCGCTGAAACCATCAGCTTCAAGGCGCTCTGCCACCTCTACTGCGTCGGCGCGACGCTCGACGAAGACGAGCGTGCGTTCATCCCCTGCCAAGAGCAGGAGGTTCACGAGCGCGTCATAGCGATCGCGATTGTTAACGAGGTGACCCTCGTGTTCGATGTCTTGGTTGGCGGCGCCGAGGCGCGTGCCTTGAATGGAGACTGCGTCACGCTGATAGCGCGCTGCGAGCTGCTGAATTCCACGCGGGAAGGTCGCTGAGACGAGGTGCGTCCTGCGCTCCTCAGGCGTCGTATCGAGGATGCCCTCGAGCTCTTCACGGAAGCCCATGTCGAGCATCTGATCTGCCTCGTCCAAGACGAGCTCTTGAACATTGCTGAGATCAAGCACTCCAGTCTTTACGTGGTCGAGCAGACGCCCAGGCGTACCGACGAGCACGCGCGGACCGCGCTTGAGCATGTGACGGTCACGGAAGACCGGGGTTCCACCCACAACCGACGCGACGCCGACATCTCGAAGATCTGCCATGAGCCAATCAAGCTCCTTGCAAACCTGTGTCGCGAGCTCACGAGTCGGGACGATGATCAAGACGTCTGGCCCCTTGCCACCGCGCTGGGCCTCGAGGACCGGCGTGATCACGAAGCCGAGCGCGACCGTCTTACCCGAGCCAGTCTGTGAGGAGATCTGTAAATCTTTCCCCTCTACTTCTGTCTCGATGACAGCGCTTTGAACGGCCGTAAGGGAGTCGAAGCCTTTTGCGCGGAGCGCGGCCTGGAGAGCCTTCGGAACCCCAGCGAAAGGGTTTTCTGAAGCGACATTGCCTTCTACGGGCACGACGACATCCTGAGATGCCAACATTTCTAGATCCATGAGGTCCACACATGGGCCCTTATAGGCCCGTAACAGATTGGCAGCCACTGCTGCCGAGAGGAGGACCGTCATGGCCCAGTAACGTGCGCGAATGGGTCTGGGAGACTTCCCCCAGGCACTCACGAACTTGGGAATGTATCCGCTGAAGTTCGGTTTGTGGGGCCAATAAACTCAGATCTTCTTCAAATTAGTCTTTTCTTGGGAAGCCTCTTAGCCAAGCCCTGAAGAGGAAGAGACATCAGAAAAGCACTATGCTTGCTCAGATGACCATCCTCCCTAGCCTCGCGCTTCTCTTCACCCTCCCCTTCTTGACCCCCCAATTGAATCAAGACGA
>JAPKBY010000457.1 GCA_028823185.1 Planctomycetota bacterium | reverse complement strand
GAGTCCTCCTTGAGCGGCATCGGCACGCCATCGGGCCAATAGACGCAGGCGAGCCGTTTCGGACGCTCTCCTTTGTCATCCCCAATGGACCCCGGAACAACGGATTCCAACCAAGGGAGCGCGAGCGCGACCCCCGAACCGCGGAGGAACCTTCTTCGATCAAGAGATGCGATGTTGATGTTCATGTGCCCGTTGTCTCACTTGGACTGGAAGAGCGTGCTCGTCGCGATGGACTTAACCAGCGTAGCAAGACCATCACCTTGCCTGCGCACATTGGCCGTTATCTCATCAACAGCCGCCCTATCCCCGAAAGATAGCGGTCTCCCCAAAGCAAAGGTCGCCAGCTTATAGACCACAGCTCTCACGAACTGATCTTGCCTGTTCAAGAGCAAGAACCTCTTCATGCCATCAACGCCTTCGAGCCTTTGGCCGTTGAACAGCACGCTCGAGGAGTCAACCGCTATGCCTTGCACCTCGGTTCGAAAGCTGCCGACGGCGTCATAGTCCTCGAAGGCGATGCCCCAGGGATCGATCTTGGCATGACAAGACATGCAAGCTGGCGAGTCTCGGTGGTCCTCTATGCGTTGCTTGAGCGTCATCTTTGCGATCTCTGGGTCGGTGAGATCGATCTCTGGAACAGCCGGCGGAGGAGGTGGTGGCGGATCATTGAGCAGGCGCTCCAACATCCAGATGCCACGCTTCAGCGGATGAGAGTCCTTGCCATCCGAGTTCATCGCGAGGAGCCCAGCCTGAGTCAACAAGCCCCCGCGCCCCTGCTCCTCTCCGAACACAACACGACGAAAATGGTTTCCGGTGACCTCCTTGGATCCGTAGTGATCCGCGAGCCGCTCGTTGGCCATCGTGAAGTCTGAGTGGATGAACTCCAGCGCGCTGTGATCGTTCTGAAGGATCTCATGAAAGAACGCGACCGGCTCCTCCTGCATCGCCTCCTTCAAGCTCGCGTCAAATCCTGGGTAGGTCTTGTCGTCAACCTTTAGAAAATCCAGCAGCTCTAGGTTCAACCATTGACGTACAAACTGCTCAGAGAAGCGCCGCGACTTTGATTCAGACAGCATGCGGTCGACCTGATGCCGCAAGATCTCTGGGTCTTTCAACCGCCCGCTCTCCGCGAGAGCGCGGAGCTCTTCGTCAGGCGCGCTGCACCAGAGGAACATGGAGAGCCGCGTCGCGAGCTCTGCGTCAGTCAGTCGTGCGTCCGCATCGACTCCGTCCTGGCCCTTCGGACCCCCTGTCTCGACGAGATACAGGAACTTCGGCGACGAGAGCACGGCAGCCAGTGTCTCGACCATGGCCTCCTGAAAACTGTCACACTGCGGACGTAGCCTCGCAAACAGCTCCAACTTCTGATCGACCTCCGCCGCGCTCGCTTCGCGACGCCACGCGCGCGGCATGAAGCTCTCCAAGACTTCGCGAGCATATACGCCCTCATTGGCTTCGTCAGCGCTAGCTACAAAGATGCGCGAGTGCGAGGCGGGCGGCCACGACTCGTACACGGGCGCTGTGACCTCGAAATAGTCGACGTGAATGTCACCGCCTGAGATCGAAGTGTTGACCAGCTTCAGAAATTCGGACGGGCTCGGGAGGGCGCCCATCTCTGCGGTCTTGCGCACCCAGTTACGTGGGTAGATTTGGCTCAGTGGAACCTCCCACTCGTAGAAGCGAGGCGCACCTGCAGGGGCATCAACGACGACGCCTTGTTGGTCAATCCGCAATGTGGCTCGGGAGTCGTTGCTCGCTTGCCAACCGAACTCCAGCTCCATGCTAGGAGCAGGACCCTCAGCGCTCGCGCGTGAGGCCCGAACGCGGACGCGGAGCGTTCCCCGCTCAGGGATCTGATTACCCAACTCAACGATCATCCGCTGTCCCTTCGGAACGATCGCGATCTCATCGAGAGACGTCGGCAGCTCTGGGCGGCTCTTCGTGGGCTCCCACGCATATTTGGCGCCGTCGTAGCCCCAAGTCTGTTTCGCCTTCCTCCCCGTGGCGAGCTCTTCGTAATGCACGCCCCCTGGCCGATGAGTGAAGCTGGCCAGCTTTTGCTCCAGCTCTGCCTCCATCGTCTCGGGGTCGTCCTTGTGCTTCTCCCGGATGTCTGAGAGCTGCTTGTCCTGTCGTGCCCACTCGCGGGCCGCCGCGGCCTCCATGGAGATACCCCAGAAGATCAGGTCTGGCCGCTCACCCGAGACCGTGGCCATCCTGAGCGCCTTGCGGCTCGACTCCA
>JAPKBY010000029.1 GCA_028823185.1 Planctomycetota bacterium | reverse complement strand
AAGAACTGCTCGAGCTTCTCCAGGCTCTCCTCTATCGAGTGGCCGCCCTCGATGCCGGCGATCCCCGCGATGAGTCCGCGCTGCTTCGCCTCTTGAACGAGCGCTCCATTCCCGCCGAAGGCGACGAGCTTCGGGTGCCTCTTCAACAGCGCTTGATACTGCTCCAAGAGCTGTGAGCAACGCGCACCAGCTGCCCC
Source organism: Planctomycetota bacterium (assembly GCA_028823185.1). GTDB lineage: Bacteria > Planctomycetota > UBA1135 > UBA1135 > JAKVCE01. The sequence goes on along the minus strand of JAPKBY010000029.1, from coordinate 11,056 downwards.
GCTCTCCACATGAACGGGGTCAACCCAACACACGAAAACGACCGCTTGCAGGCCGCCCAGCTTTCCACGAACGAGGTCTAGATGCCCCCCCGTTATGCTCCCAAGGTCATCCCCCAGATCGAGAGCACGCTGGAGTGAGTCCACGTGAGCATCAAAGACAGGGATCCGCATCTATGCGATCCTATCCAACCAGAGCCATATATCCTCCCCCCTGCCATCCTGACAGCAGCCCCTCGCTCCTCCATTGCGCCCTGCCATTCAGGCAGCCAAGAGATCAGGTGGTCTCCCAGCTAAGGACCATCCTCCAACGTAAAGCCTTTCAGTGAAATAGCTTGGAAACCTGCGCCTGTGCGCCGGCTCTGCTCCGCCATGGCACGCGGTTTGCCCACTGAATGCTCACATGTGTCTGGAAATGGCACTTCATAACCATGAGCAACTCCCACACCATCGACCGCCGCATCCTCGTCGCAGACGACGACCTCGCCTTGCGTGCGGGCGTATGCGACCTCCTCGGAGGCCCCGGATTCGAGATCATCGAAGCTGGGCGCGGAGATGATGCCCTCGAGATCGTGCGTCGAGGTCCTATCGACCTCGCGGTCCTCGATTACGAGATGCCCGGCTGCACAGGCCTCGACATCTTGAAAGCGGTCGAGGCTGAGTTCCTTCACATCCCCTGCATCCTCCTCTCTGGCTTGGACATCGCCTCGATGGCCTTCAACGCCGGAGCGCGTGCAGTCTTCAAGAAGCCCATCGAGCCCATCGCCCTCCGCAACGAGGTCCTCAGGGTCCTCGGGCTCAACAACTGAATCACCCGCCGCTCTCGCTGCGGGCAAAGAACCAACTAGCTCCCTAAACCAAGAAAGAAAAAGGCACACATTATGTCCGAGACAACAGCAGTTTCCATTCGCCCCCTGGGCGACCGCATCCTCGTCCAACGCCTCGAAGCCGAAGAGATGACCGCAGGCGGAATCATCCTTCCCGAGACCGCAAAGGAGAAGCCGAAAGAAGGTCGCGTCATAGCGATCGGCGAGGGACGCACCCTCGACAACGGCGACAAGTCCACCTTTAGCGTCAAGAACGGCGACCTCGTGCTCTTCAGCTCCTACGCAGGAACTGACGTCAAGTACCAAGGCGACGAGTACATGATCATGCGCGAAGACGACGTCCTCGCAATCATCGAAGGCTGAGCTTAGCCACACCTCCAAAACACAAGGAGCCACTCATGGCTAAACAAATCAGCTACGACACGACCGCGCGCGAGCACATCAAAAACGGTGTCACTAAACTCGCCCGCGCCGTAAAAATTACTCTCGGCCCCCGCGGCCGAAACGTGATCATCGAGAAGTCATTCGGATCTCCCACCGTCACAAAAGACGGCGTGAGCGTCTCGAAAGAGATCGACCTCGAGGATCCCTACGAGAACATGGGCGCACAGCTCGTGAAGCAGGTCGCCAGCCAGACCAACGATCAGGCAGGTGACGGCACCACGACCGCCACTGTCCTCGCTGAAGCGATCTTCGTCGAGGGCCTCAAGAACGTGACCGCAGGTGCGAGCCCGGTCGCGCTCAAGCGCGGCATCGACGCCGCCGTCAACGCGACGATCGGCCAACTCCAGAGCCTCTCTAAGCCGGTCGCCGGTCACGAGGACATCGCTCAGGTCGGCTGCATCGCCTCAAACAACGACATGGAGATTGGCGAGATGATCGCCAAGGCCATGGATCGCGTCGGCAAAGACGGCGTCATCACTGTCGAGGAAGGCAAGACGGCTGAGACCGAGGTCGAGTGGGTCGAGGGAATGCAGTTCGATAAGGGCTTCCTCTCGCCGCACTTCGTCACCGACACAGCCAAGATGGAGTGCGTCCTCGAAGACGCCCTCGTCCTGGTCCACGAGAAGAAGATCACGTCCGTCAAAGACATGATCCCGCTCCTCGAGCAGGTCGCCCAGGCGGGCAAGCCTCTCCTCATTGTCGCAGAAGACATCGAAGGTGAAGCCCTCGCTACCCTCGTCGTGAACCGCCTCCGCGGCTCCTTCCCCTGCTGCGCAGTCAAAGCCCCCGGCTTCGGCGAACGTCGCAAGGCGATGATGGAAGACATCGGTGTCTTGACTGGTGCTCAACCCGTCTTCGAAGCCGTCGGTGGAACCCTCGAAGGGACGACCCTAGAGATGCTCGGAACAGCCAAGAAGATCGTCATCTCAAAGGACGCGACGACCATCGTCGCGGGCTCTGGAGAGAAGGACGCCATCGTCGGCCGCATCGAGCAGATCAAAGCTGAGATCGAGCACACGAAGTCGGACTATGACTGCGAGAAGCTCCAAGAGCGCCTCGCGAAGCTGTCCGGCGGCGTGGCCAAGGTCAACGTCGGTGCCTCCACCGAAGCTGAGATGAAAGAGAAGAAGGCTCGCGTTGAGGATGCCCTCCACGCGACTCGCGCAGCTGTCGAAGAAGGCATCGTGCCCGGCGGCGGCGTAGCGCTCCTCTCCTGCATCTCAACGATCGAAGGCCTCCCGCTCGAAGGCGACGAGAAGGTCGGCTCAATGATCGTGCGACGCGCGATCGAAGCGCCGATCCGTCAGATCGCTGCTAACGCTGGCCAAGATGGCTCCGTGATTGTCCAGACCGTTCGTACCGAGGGTGGAACCTTCGGCTACAACGCGGCCACCGACACTTATGAAGACCTCGTCACCGCTGGCGTCATCGACCCCACCAAGGTCGTCCGCACGGCGCTTGAGAACGCTGCCTCGGTCGCGAGCCTCTTGCTCACGACCGACGCGCTCGTCTCGGACATGCCCGCGAAAGACGCCGAACCCGCTGGTGCTGGTCACGGCGGGCACATGCACTAGAGCTCACAGCTCAAGAGAAGACAGAAGAGGCCCGCTCAGCGCTGCTGAGCGGGCCTCTCTCTTATCCAACGAGTCTCGCCCGAGGGGCGAGCGCTGAGCTCAAGACTCACTCGGCGTCAGCCCGATCGCCGATGGTCTCACGGGCATATTCATGGAGCGCAGTAGCGATGACTTCGATGTCTGCCTCGGTCATATATCGGCTCGTCGCGCGGATGGTCCCGATAAAGTGCGCGCGCTCGGCCGGAGACATCGGACAGCCAACGTTCCCACCCTCTGCATCAGCCGTCGCCATTACGCTGGCGTCATTTCGCTCGAGCGCTCCCTCATCATTCGTCGTCAACGCCGCGCCGTCAGCGTCGAGGTAGATGAACCACGGGATGCCGCCGCTCGCGGTCTCGCGTAGCGCCAAGGCGACGTCCTTACCGCCCTCCATCTCATCCGTGTCTATTTTGACGAGCACATAGTCTTTCTCTAGCCGCTCAGCGATCTCAGGCTTCTCGAGGAACTCCTCGAGGATTCCGCACCAACCTCACCAGGGCGCGCCGAGGTGAACCAGGACGCGCCGATCTGTATCTGCCGCATAAGAGCGATAGCTCTCGTAGACCTCGAGGGCGGTGGCTTCTTCAGCGAGCTGAGGGGGCGTGGCTTGGCGAGCTCCCATGGAGTCGCAAGCAGAGAGAGTGAGACAGAGCGCGAGGACGGTGTTCTTCATGAGATCCATCCTAATCAAGCAGCCGCGCTCAATCACCAGGCCAAACGCAGCCATCAAAGCAGAGCCTCCCGGCGTCCACACCAGAGAGCGCGGCGTCACCGCCCGTGTATCCAAAGGCGTCTAGCTGCGCTCGATCCGAGGCGTCGAGAGCCTCCATCAGCTCACTGCGAGGCTGCGCGAGCGCGCGGCGCTCTGAATACTCAGCGCGGACCTCATCGAGGAGTGAGAGGGCAGCTTGATAATCAGAGGAGCCACCCACTAGCAGCACGGGATCGCCTGCTCGCCCGCCCTCTCCGCTTAGGTCAATGGCATGAACGGTCCAAGGGTCGCCTGACTGATGACCGCGGAAGAGGTAGTGCTTGTTTGCAGTGTGGAGCCCCACTCGACGCGTCGGAACTGGGCCGGCCTCGAAGAGAAGGAGCTCCGTCAGATAGCTCCCCTCGCTGCGCTCGCCATCACGTGCGAGCTGTATGAGGTCCACTCCTGGTGAAGCCGCCGGCGCGGGTAATCCAACGGCGCTGAGGATTGTCGGCGCGATGTCGACGATCCCTGTGGTCCCTTTGATCCGAACTCCCTCAGGCAAGCTCCCGGGCCAGCGCATGATGAGCGGCACATGAACAGACTCACGATGGAGCTGCTTGCGATGCGTCTTGCGCCCATGCTCGAAGAACTCCTCGCCGTGATCGGAGGTGATGATGACGAGCGTGTCCTCAGCAAGGCCTAGATCATCGAGCGCATCGAGGACACGGCCCACCTCTGAATCAACCCACGAGACGCCGTCGTCGTAGAGCGCGAGGAGATGCTCAAGGTCGCGCTCTGGCATGTCCTTATGCACCAGCGACTTCTCACCAGTGATCTCGCGGCCGTCGATCGGGCCCTCATATTCAGCGTCGAAGCGCTCGTTAAAGGGCGCAGGCGGCGTGTATGGATCGTGGGCGTCAAAGAGGTGCATAAAGAGGAAGAGCGGCTGTCCATCGTCCTCTGCGACCTCCGCGCGCAGCCACTCGAGGCTGCGGTCAACGACCTCAGGAGCGGTCGGCCTGCCGATGTCGAAGAGCTCCGGGTGTTCGGCCTGCAGCGCTCTGCCGACGGCCGCCTGCTCTGCAGGATCTTCAAGCAGCCGAGCGGCGTCCGCCTGGGCTTTGATGCTTGGATGCTCATATCCAAAGAGACCGAGGCGCTCGTAGGTGTCGAAGCCTGGACCGAGCCCGAACTTCTCTTCGAGATAGATCCAGCTGTAGAAGCCGGCCGTGTCATAGCCAGCGTCCGACAGCTCCTCAGCCAAGAAGCGCCCTCGCGAAGGGAGCGCGAGCTCTCCCTCTGCAGGTCGCCTGTTCCAGAGCTGCTCGTCGCACACGCCGTGCACGCTCACAGGGAGACCTGTCAGCATCGACCAGTGCGATGGCAAGGTCCAAGAGCTCGTCGAGACGGCCTCCTCACACAAGACACCCTCACGAGCGAAGGCGTCGAGGCGCGGAGAGGTCTCGCGGTCATGTCCATAGCAAGAGAGCCTGTCAGCCCGGAGCGTATCGAGGCTGATAAGGATGACATTTGGCCGCGCGCTCTGAAGCTCTGAGCATCCGAAGCACGAGAGCGCACACAGCGCAAAGCTAAGCCTCATTGAGAGCCGGTGACGCGTGAAGAGCATCAATCAGTCTTCTTGGACTGGGCCTCGGATCACTCGTAGGAGCGTGCCCTCTGAGGAGAAGACGAGGGTCGTCGGGATAGGCAGACGCTCCAAATCTACGAGCGCGGTGATCTCTCGAGCGTTCTCTCTAGGCTCACAATCGGTGGCGATGAAGTATCGCGCGAGCTTCGGCGCCCGCTCATCAGCGATCGCCTGAGCTCGCTCAATGTCGCTGGGCGCGTCAGCGCTCACGAGGATGATTCGACGCCCATCGCTCTTGTCCATGGACTCCAAGGTCGGCAACTCTGCGACGCAGGGCGAGCAGTAGCTCGCCCAAAAGTTGATCCAGAGCTCACCGTCTCCTGCGAGAGAGCCGACGTTGACGGACTCCACTTCGCCTGCATCGTTGTTCAAAAGGAGGGTCCCAATGTCTTTGCCGATCTCAATGTTCAGGCCCAAGGGGAGCGGGTCGGGGAGCGGTCGCGGGCGGGCCTCAAAAGCCTCTGCCTTCCCGCTCCCTTCGACGAGGAGCACCCGGCTGCCAGCTGCGATGACCCCGAAGTCTTCTTTCTCTCCACCCACCCAGCGGACCTCAACGCGAGCGCCCTCAGACTCCCCGAGTCCGAAGACGAGCTCTGGCGCCTGGCATGAGGCGAAGCCTGCTCCGCGCGTCATCAAGTCTGCCACAGGTCCATGCGGTCCATGCACGGTCACGATCGCACCGATGGCCTCGTATTGTGATGTCGTGGCGCGCAAGCGGACCTTCAAGAAGCCGCCTCCATCGCCGAGCTCGTTGCGCTGCAAGGTGTGCCGCTCACGCTGGGTGTGATGGATGAACATGTCGACGTCTCCATCGTCATCGAAGTCCGCAGCGATCACCCCTCGCCCATCATTTGAGTCATCACAGCCAGAGAGATCTGAGCAATCTGCGAAGGTGCCGTCTCCCCTGTTCAAGAAGAGCTTGTCGCGCTCGTTTCCGCTGAAGCTCCGCCCTCCTTCAGACATCTGACGCATATGCCTAGAGACGTACGCGTTGCTCCCAACAGATTGCTCCTCGAACACAGCGCTCGACTCACACTTTGCAGTGGACGCCACCACGTGGCGCCAGAGCGTGCTTCATGTGTCGTGCGCCAGCTCTCCCGTCACGAATCCATTCGTCACGAAGATGTCCTTACGGCCGTCCAAGTCAAAGTCACACAAGACGGGGTTCCATGCCCAGCTCGCGTTGACGCCGCCTGCTTCAACCGGGAGCGCCTCGAAGCCAGCCTCGGATCGCAAAAAGATCGTGTTACCTGCCGCCGTCTTCTTCAGCTGCTCGAAGATCTCCTCATCAACCTCATCTTTGAGGCGGTCCAGGATTCGGTTGCCAGCGGTGGATGACATGTTCGCCACGTAGACATCCAACAAACCGTCATTGTTGAGGTCGCCCCATGAGACGCCCATGCCGTTCCCTCGATCTAAGAGACCCAGCTCCTCAGCCACGTCTTTGAAGCTGCCGTCGCCTTCGTTCTGATAAAAACGGTTCAAGCCGTAGTCGTTCCCGACGTAGAGGTCGAGGTCGCCATCTAAGTCATAGTCGGCTGCGGCAGAGGCATACGTCCAAGAGGTCCCTCGCACTCCAGCGGCCGCGGCCACCTCTTCAAAGCGCTCCCCATTGATGTTCCTAAAGAGCCCGTTCGGCGCTCCATTTGTGGCGTCGATCCACGAGTTGTTGTGCTCGCTCTCTAAACGACCATACCCACAGACGAAGATGTCCAGCCAGCCGTCCATGTCGTAGTCAAAGGCCGTGACGGAGTATCCGACCAGCGGGACGCCGAGGCCGATCTCGTCCGTGACCAGCTCAAAGACTCCGGTGCCGTCATTGAGATAGAGCTTTGAGGTCTCCCCCATGACGCTCCCGTCCTCTGCGGTCCATCCCTCATGGGCGACGAAGAGGTCCTGGTCACCATCATTATCAAAGTCAAAGAAGACAGCGCCGGTGCCCTTGTCCGGCCCGATGAGTCCTCGCTCTTCGGCCTCTTCAGTAAAGGTCCCAGACTCGTTCGCCAGGTAGAGGAAGTTGCGGCCATCGCTCGGGTGAAAGACATCCCAGAGTCCGTCCCCGTCAACATCGGCTGCAGCTGAACCATTCCAGGCATAGCTCGCGTTCTCTGGCGAACCGAACGGGGGCCCCTGATGAGCGACTCCGACCGCGGTCGCGACATTGGTAAAGACCGGACCATCACGCTCATCGCGGCTCAATGAGGTCAACTCGAAGCGATCAACTCCCCAGCTAGCGCGCTCTTTTCGTACGCGAAGATAAGCCCAGCCTGTGAGCGAGACCCTCCCTCCGTCAGAGCGTGTCCCGATGTAACGCATCCAGACCTTGATCTTCCCCCACCGGTCACGCCCGCTCTGGAACTCAGCACCTTTGGTCTTCCAAATCACAGATTCGAGGCTCGCCCAGGGGCCGATGTGCTCCCTCAAGCCATCAAGGAAGCTGACGCCCCCGACGACCTCCGGAGCTGAGATATCAAACTGGCTGCGGAGAGTAGAGAGCTCTAGCTCTGTCTCACTCTCGACCTCAAGCCCGGCGAATGAATGCCCGGCGAAGTCATGTCGAAACCAAGCGCTCGCTGCATCAAAGTCTCGGCGTCGCAGCTCTGCAGACAAATCGAGCAACCAATCTGCGACCTCTTCAGTGAGGTCCTCAACCGTCTCTAGATGCGAGACCGGCTCCGTCGGCACAGCGACATCAATCATCGCAGGGAGCACAAATGAAGAGGCTGTCTCGTCCGGCCCCTCCACCTCATCTCCGCCGCCACATGCCGAAGCGAGACAGCAGAAGAAGACAGTCCTAAGAAGAGTCGGGAGACTAATTTTCGATGTGTTCATGCTCATGAGAGAATCGACGTTTCGCCGAAGTCTCCATGAGCATAAACCGAGGCGGGGGCTGCGCTATTGCAGAATCCCTGCGCTCTGCTGATCTACGCCCCAAGAAGAGCCCATTGACGCGCAAGGGCACGTCACCTGAGGCCCCACGGAGCCTCAGCGCAGCGCGCTCTTGAGCTCTCTCTTCGAGACAGCGCCTGAGGCGGAGAGGCAGCACGCACCGGGGTGGAGGTGCTTCTTAGCCGCCCTCTGAATGTCCTCTGGGGTGACGGCTTCGAATGCGCGCGGGAGTGTCTCTAGGTAATCATCAGGGAAGCGATGGATCCGAGAGGAGATGAGATAAGAGGCGCGCCTCGCGGCCCGCTCATAGCCCATGGGGAAGGAACCCACCAGATAGCTCTTCACTAGCTCTAGCTCTGAGGCAGTGACCGGCTCTTCTTGAATCCTCCTCATCTCTCTGAGGAAACCCTCAAGCGCCGTGCTCACGTTCTCAGGGCTCGTCCCGATATAAGCCGTGAAGGTCCCCGGGCTGACCCCGGCTGAAGAGGCGATGCTAGCGTGGACTGTATAAGCGAGACCTAGCTCGTCGCGCAGGCGACGTGCGATCCTGTTTGTGAAGCCGGGTCCCGTCCCGAGGATGTGATCTAGGACGACGAGCGCGGGATAGTCGGGGTCGGCGCGACGCACCCCGAGGTGTCCGAGAAAGAGGTGAACCTGACGACGGTCAGCCTTATGAACCTCAACACGCACTCCACGCTTGGGGAAGACAGGCTTGCGCGGGGCGAGCTCCTTACCAGGCTCCCAGTCTGAGAAGAGCTTGTCGAAGAGGCGCTTCACTTGTTTGCCATCGACGTCTCCACAGACAGCGATGGTCGCACGACTCGCGACCCAAGCGCGCTTGTGATGCGCGCGCAAAGATCGCGCGTCAATCTTAGTGACGCTCTCTAGAGACCCATAAGCGGCTCGTCCCATCCAGTGTTGACCGTAGATCAAGCGGCGGAACGCCAAGCCAGCCTGCGCTTGGGGGTTCTCTTGCTCAACGAGCAAGCGATGCTGAAGGCGCTGCTTCTGAAGCCTCACACGATCCGTAGGGAAGGTCGGCCTGAGGACCATGTCTGCGAGGATGGCCGCGAGTGACTTCCACTCCTTGCCCTCTACTCGCGCAGAGAGACCAGAAGCTGAACCTATGATCTGAGCTCCCATGGGTTCGAGCTGGGATGCGAGCTCTTCCTCGCTCCAGGTCTCGGTCCCTTGCGCCAAGAGCGCGCTGGTGAGATAGGCCGTCCCCTCTTTACCAACGGGGTCCTGCGAAGGTCCCCCTTTGAGGTGGAGCTCGAAGGCCGTCACTGGCGCACCAGGTCGGGGAGAGACTAGGAGCTCTGCGCCACAATTGAGCTGATAACGCTCACAGGGGACAGTGAGCCTGATGCCACTGCCCTGCTTGAGGTTGAGCGCTGTCATGCGCGCTCTCCGTGCGGAAGAGACCAGCCGATGACACGGCGATGTGGAACAAGGAATTTGCCCGTAGCCTCTTTGACAGCGACCGCGGTCACGGCTTGATTGCGCGCCGAACCTTCGATCGCGAGTCGCCAATCCTTATCAATGGCGAAGTCTCCCAGCTCTTCAGCGATGTCGCTCACGGTCTCTGACTCGTGAGCATCTGAGGCTTCAAGGATGCGCTTCGCGCGCCGGAGTTCGCTCTGCGGGAGGCGCTCAGAGGCTAGGCGGAGAACCTCTTCATCGATCGCTGCCTCGAGCACGCGCGGATCGACTCCGTCAGCGCACTCTGCATAGACCCAGAAGACGCCGGAGTCGACGCGTGTGTCATTTGAAGCAGAGATCGAGATCGCGAGCTTTTGATCGTGAACGAGCTTCGCCTGCAAGCGAGAGAGACGCCCATGAGTGAGTATTGCGGTGACAAGATCGAGCGCATAGTCTTCGTCAGTTCCCACAGAGACAGTGGGCCAAGCCATGACGAGCCTGCGGCTAGAGTCATCCCAGTGCGTCGTGACGCGTTGCTCTCCTACGGGCTCCTCGATAAGAGCGGCCGTCTCTTCCGTCAGAGCGGGCCCTGCCGACAGCGACCCGAAGCGATCCCTGACAGCCTTCAGGGCTGAGCGCGGGTTGACATCCCCACAGATCACGACGACAGCGTTGCCTGGGTGATAGAAGCGCTCGTAATAATCCCGCATCGACTCGACGGTCATCCCTCGCAGGACATCCTCATAGCCGATCACTGGACGTCTATATGCGTGACGAGAGAACAGCGCCTCGCTCACTGCATGAGTGAGGCGTCGCCAAGGGTCATCCCGCCCCATCGAGAGCTCTTCAAGGACGACCTTCTTCTCTGACTGAAACTCTTTTGGGTCGAGCGCGAGCCCGCTCATGCGATCCGCCTCGATGTCCAAGGCGATCTCCCAACGATCGGACGCGAGCTCAAACCAATATGCGGTGTGGTCCGGCGTCGTGAAGGCGTTGTTGCTTCCCCCGAGCACCGTCGTGATTCGATCGACCTCTCCCTTGCCGAACTTCGAGCTCCCCTTGAACATCATGTGCTCTAAGAAGTGTGAGACCCCAGCCTCCTCAGCTCGCTCATTTCGTGCTCCGACTCCATAGAAGACCATCGCTGCGACGACTGGGTCATCGTGGCGCTCGGCGATCAGGACCTGCAGTCCATTCCTCAAGCGATGCTCGTGAATGATCGCCCCTGCCTTCATGGGCTTCGCTGTCTTCGCAGCGGCGCTCGCCTTTGTCATCCTCTCCGTCCTTTGGAGGATCCGCCTCTTCCGCCGGAAGGTCTTGCGGAGCCACGGCGACTAGCTGTGATTCGGGTCCTACCGCCACGCTCTTTACGATCTTCGGGCGAATGCCCGCCCTTTTCTCGACGCTCTACGTCTTTCGGGGGCGCGCCCTCGAGGAGGTCTCGCACCTCCAAGGGCTTGAGCCTACGCCACCAACCAGAGCGCAAGCCGCGACCGGTCAAGTTGCCGATCCTGGAGCGCTC
>JAPKBY010000456.1 GCA_028823185.1 Planctomycetota bacterium | reverse complement strand
AGGGGCCGACGATTTTGATCTTGGGCGGGATGCACGGGAATGAGCCCGCTGGTCCTGCTGCAGCTGACGCGATCTCGAACTGGACCGTGACGCGCGGACGGCTCGTCGTCGTTCCACGGATGAACTTGCCTGCGCTTGCGGCAAATCAGCGCCTTATTCCCGAGATGGCAGAGCCGGAGGGGAACCTGAATAGGCACTTCCCGATTGATGGTGAGGTCACGCCAGGCGTCGCCACGGACCTGTGGGGTTTGCTCGAGCATGTGAAGCCTGACTGGGTCTTGGATCTGCACGAGGGCTATGACTATCACCGCCTCAACTCTGGATCCGTCGGAAGCTCTGTGATCGCCTGCAAAGACGAGCGCGCGACCGAGCTGGCGAAGAAGATGATCGCCGCTGTTGACGCGACCATCGAAGAGGAAGGGCGGAAGTTCACGTTCATTCAGAATCCAATCGCCGGGAGCTTCGCGAGGGCCGCTTGGGAGAACGCGAACATCCCGTCGATGATCCTCGAGACGACCTATGGGCTCTTCCCCGTTTCCGATGACGAGGAGCGGCGCTACAGCGTCTCTTCTCGTGCCCGGCAGCATCGCTTGATGGTCTACACCTTCCTCTCCGAGCTCGGCTTAGGGCCTTGCGAGAGAGGCACGTTCATCGACCCCGCTCTCGCGGGAGAGCGAGTGCGCGTCGCGATCTATGACGACCTCGGCGCCTCAGTGGGGGATTCGAGAGACATGGAGCGCGTGCTCGCCGAGTATGCGCAGGTCATCACACGGCGGGTCTCCTCATTGGACGTTCAGGCGGGCGTGCTTTCGCAGTTTGATGTCGTCCTTCATCCTGGGGGGTCGGGGAGCGGTCAGGCGCGCTCGCTGGGCGAGCTCGGACGTGCTCAAGAGCTCGAGTTTGTCAGCGGCGGCGGCGGCTACCTTGGAGTCTGCGCTGGCGCATATCTCGCTGCGTGTAACTATGAATGGTCGCTCGCCTTGCTCGACGCAAAGACCATTGACACAAAGAACGGCCACTGGCGCCGTGGTCGCGCTCAGCTTGAGATTGAGCTGACCGCTACAGGTTTGAGCCTCTTTGGCGAGCGTGCTCCGATCTTTGAGATCAAGTATGCGAACGGTCCGATCTTCGCGCCTGGAGAGCGCGCAGAGATTCCGGACTATGAAACGCTCGCACTCTATCGCGGAGAAGTGGCAGACAACGGCACATCAAAAGGCGTGATGCCGGGTACGCCTGCGCTCATTCGCGGTCCCTTTGGTGACGGCCGCGCGGTCGCGTTCTCACCGCACCCAGAGGACTCAGCGAGCTTGCAGTCGTTCATCAGAGACGCGGTGCTCTGGGCCGCGGGGAAGGACTAAGCCTCAATCAACGAGGAGCTCGTGCGCTCTCGCGGCGACGCGCACGACCTGCTTGAGCTTGCCACCTTCGATCAGGGCGGCCTCTTCTGCGAGGTTGACGGTGGGGCAGATGTGTCTCGGGACGAGGAGCAGCTCGCTCCCGCGCGTGGGCCTGTCGCCCGTGACTCGGATGGGCAGGTGCTCTTCGTTCGGTGTCATCGGCGTCCACTCAGGGTGGCCGAGGACGACAGCGATCGGATCGCCAGCTTCAGAGGCGACAGCCTTTGACCCAGCGTCACAGGTGATGACTCCTGGTGTGGGATGACTGACTACGCGGGTGAGGACGGTGGCTGCTGGTAGGAGCTGAAGCTCGGGATTCTCTTCCTCTGAGCGCTGGTCATGAAAGACGACGGTGCCCGGAGAGACTCGATGCAGCGTCCCTTCCAGCTCTTTGAGCGGCTCATAACGCGCGGCGTGAAGGAGCGCTGGGGTCCCGCTCGTGATGAGCTCTCCGACCTTGAGGTCAGCCTCGATGGCGCGCGCTCGCAAGCGGATGAGCTCGTCGTATCCTGCATGGATCGCGCGCTCTCGCGCGTCTAGGTCCATGTCGTGTTGATGCCCATCGTAAAAATGGAAGCCCCTGAAGCGTTGACCTGCCGCCGCAGCGATATCAAGGATGAGGTCAGACTCCTCGATGGGAACGCCGGTTCTATTCATGCCCGGGTTGATGTCGACGAAGATCCCGATGTGTTCGGGGATCTCTGCGATGTGTGCGGTCTCTTCGACGAGGACTGAATAGTTGACGTCTTTGTGCTGACTGGCGATCTCTGCGAGCCGCGTGAGGTTGGGGCCGACCAGTGGGTAGGCGACGAGGATGTCGCCGTTCTGCGTGCCGCAGCGCGTGAGCGTCTC
>JAPKBY010000455.1 GCA_028823185.1 Planctomycetota bacterium | reverse complement strand
TTTTGAACCTCTACCGCACCTCGACGAGAGCGCTCACGACTAACAAAGACTCCGACACGAGCTAACGCGCCAGGTGAGATGGTGACCTCGGCCTCAAAGGAGACGAAGTTCCCTGCGAGCTCTTCTCGGAAGACTCGGGCGCGCCCGCGCTTGCTGAAGGCCCCTTCGATGTAGACGCCACCCTCGGCCATGCGAATCCGAGGCCCAGCGTTCTCATCTGTTACCCACCCATTCCGAAGCTCTCGACGCTCGAAGCGGTCGGTCCAAGAGACTTTTTGATCGTGATCCACGATGCGTTCAATCTGTCCAGATGCGTAGGCCCTGTCGGCGTCGCCCTCCGGTCGATCCCTCAAGCTATCCTCATGCTCTCGGTACCGAGTGATGGCCTCCTCAGAGTCTCCAGTGGCGTAGAAGGTCCACGCCAAAGAGTTACGTGCTGCTGATCTCGTCCGGTCGAGCTCGAGCGCTTGCTCTAAAGAACTCCGAGCATCTTGCAGACGCCCCATCCGCAGGAGATTCATGCCGCGCAGCTCGTGAAATGCTGCCACGTCATCAGCTAGCATGACCGCGCGCTCCAAATATCGCTCAGCTGCGATGTGATCCTCTTGACGGAAAGAGATCTCTCCTAGGAGCGCGAGCACATCGGGGAGCTTGAGCTCCTGATCGATCGCGGCCTGCAACGACTCCTGCGCTCCCTCAAGATCGTCACGCGCTGTGAGCACCTGACCGCGCTGGTAGAGACTCCAAGCATCCGTTGGGTTGTTCTCGATCGCCTTTTCGATGGCTTGGTAGGCCTCCTCGGGATAGCCCGTTTGATCAGCGAGCCATGAGAGGGCGCGCCATGCCTCAAAAGCACGCAATGGATCCACCCTAGCAGCGAGCACTAGCTGCTCCTTAGCGATGCTCCACTCACCCTTGGACGCAGCGCTCCAGCCTTCGTTCAAGAGGCCTTCAAATGAGCTCGTCTTAATGACGACGCCGTCATCAAGCGGGTCCCCGGAGAGCAGCGCGCAGGCCAAAACTCCTGCGTTAGCAGCGGAGAATGCAGCCTCACTCTGTACTGACTTCTCGAACCATGCCCGCGCCTCACTCAAGCGCCCACCTGCCATGAGGCCTCTGCCGAGGTCATAACGAATCTGCGCCCTGGTCTGCTTAAGGTCAGGTGCGGTCGGCTCATAGCGCGCCGCCTGCTCTAAATGAACCACAGCCTCCTCGTCCTCTTCTCTCTCTAATAAGAAGCGGCCTAGCGCCCACTGCGCCTCCCAGCTCGTGCGCCCAAATCTCTCAGCGTCGACAAGGTGAGCCCTCGCTCGCTCGAACATCCGGAAGCGGGCTTCCAAGCTCCCCAACCGGGCCAAGACTGAAGGGTGAGTCTCAAATCCTCCATCGAGCAACTTGTGATAGAGGTCAAAGGCGTCCTGAAAACGGAAGCCGGCCTCATAACACTTCGCGAGCCCTAAGCGTGGCTCTGGCTCGCCATTTGAGATTGAGGTCGCGGCTGTGTACATCTCCTCTGCGACGACAAGAGCGCGCGCGGCATCTAAGCGCTGGTCAATACACCAGTCTGCGAAGGCCAAGAGGTCCGCATAGCGCCCCGGACGCATGTCTTCAATGAACGCGAGGCGACGAAGCTCGATCTCATTTGAGATCGTCTGCGCGAATGCAAAATCTTCGACCCGAGCGCGCTCAATCGCGATCGCCCCCAGTCCAGGATAGCGAGGGTTCCCCGTCGCCATATCCAGCTCGACAAACTCAATCGCCTCGTCTTCGCGACCTGCGAGTCCGAAGCGGTCGAGGTTCTGAATGTGCCCGAAGCGCAACGACTCCATCCGGATTGAATCATAGAGCTTCTGATAACTCTGGATTCGCGCGGCGATCTCGTCTGCTGTAAAGAGGTCAATGTCTAAGGAGAGCCCATCAGGAGCAAGCTCCGGCTCTGCGAAAGGATCTTCGAGCACTTCGAACTCTGTGGCAGCTCCCTCCAAGGCTCCGCTCTCTACGAAGAGGCCAGAGACGTAGCTGTCCGATCGCTTCGATTGGCGCAAGAGCTCCCCAAAGAGTCTCGGGGCCGGGCCTGGAGATGTGGGCGGCAAGAGCCCGGGAAGGTCTAACCGCGGAGGCATCACGAAGCCGAGGAGCGGCAGCTTGCGCGTGTCCCTGGGCGGCTCGAATAAGAAGCGATCAAGCCGATCGGGATCTCTCTCTGAAGCCATCACCAGCGAGAGATCAGGAGCAGTGAACTCTTGCACCT
>JAPKBY010000028.1 GCA_028823185.1 Planctomycetota bacterium | reverse complement strand
TCCGGAAGATGAGCTCTTCCCGATGCCTCCTGATGAGGAAGACCACCTTAACCCCGATCAGATCGCTACTATCGAGGCGTGGATCAGGGCAGGCGCCCCATGGGGAGCGTCCCAAGTGATCGAAGAAACCAACAACGAATGACTCACGGAAATAGCATGCGAACACTGATTTCAATCTCTCTTATTACCTGCCTGAGCCTCAGCGCAGCGCAGCCCGCGTCGCCCAGCTCTGATGACCTCAGCCCTCTCGCTGAGGCTATGTCGAGCCTCAACTCGAGCATGCGCTCATTTCGCAAAGCTGTAAAAGGCGAAGCGCCTGATCAAAAGCTCGCTCTCGCAGAGCTGATGAAGATGCAAGCTGCTGTGCAAAGCGCAAAGACCGAGGTGCCCGAGATCGTAAATGGCCTCGACGCAAAGAAGGCAGCTGCTAAGACGGCTGACTACCGCAAGACGCTCATCTCTTGTCAGCGAGCGCTGCTTGACCTCGAAGTCTTGGTCGTCGACAAGAAATTCTCTGAGGTCGACCTCGCGATCCGTGGCCTCCTGTCCATGAAGAAAGCTGGTCACGACGCCTTCATAGAAGACGTTTGATTCAACACCTCAGCGCGCAACCGTTTGAGATTGCGCGTGATCTCAGCGAGCTTCTTGCTCGCCCACGATGAGGACAGGAGGGCAGGCCAGCAGCTCAGGAGCACGCGGCTGGGGCTTTGCCTCTCCCCTGCACTGAGCCCAACTCGGTTAGCGCAGCCTAAGTAGTAGCGCTCAGTAAAGCGCGCCATGAGCAGCGAGGAAGCGTTCATCCAGCCTCGCTTCAAAGAGAGTCCGTCGACCAGCGCTTCATAGGAGGGGGCGCGATCGAGCGCACGCACCAAGAGACGCGCTCTCACATCACGGACAGCTCCAGCCAGCTCATCGCCGGTGTCGGAGCATCGCTTTGGATCAAGAGCCACGTCATAGGCGACCCCTCGAGCGAGGTCCTTCTCGATGTCTCTTGTGACGTTAGCGAGCTGCAAGAACTCACCCACGTCCATGCAGGCCGTCTCAAGCTCCGCTGGCAGGGAGCGGACACCCCGCTCTGTGAGCGCGAAGAGCCTCGCCGCGAAACGTATTGGGTTGCCGAGCACGGCCTCGCAATAGCGCCGAAGCTGTGAATCGCTGACGAGCACCCCACCTTGCTCGTCGAAGGTCTTGGCGGCCCAAATCATCCCCTGAGACATGTCGCTTACGAGATCGATGATGAGACCCTGAACATCTCCGTTCAGGCCGAGGAATAGCGGGTCCAACCTCGGGAGCTCACCGGCAATCAATGAGTGCACCTCATCCCTTGGATCCGAACACTCATGCGTGACCAAGGGGGCTTCGCCAGGATCTCTCCCCTCGCGCAATGCCGTGAGCCTACTCGTCAGGTGCTCGAGGGCTCTGTGGCGCTGCGCAGCATCCGTCACTAGGTCCTCATGGGTGTCTAGGATGCGACAGTAGAGATAGCCCAGCGCGGCGCTCAACGCCATCGAGCTCGGGAGCGCGATGATGCAAGGCGCAAACGAGCGCGCTGCATGAGGCAGGACTCCCCACACGAAAGCCTCCGCAGGCTCTAAGGCCAAGAGCGCGGCAGGATCTGGTGCATCGCGATTCGCTCGGACCCCCGCAGCGAGAAGAGAGAAGCGGCGTAGCCAGAACGGGCCGCCCTGCCTCGCGCTATGAAGCCCGCTCATAGAACACCTAAGAGTGAAGCGAAGGAGAGCGCCCCTGCAGCAACGAGCACGCCTCCTATCCCCTTGACGATCAGGTTGAGCACTGGATAGCTCACAGAATCGCTGTGGCTTCGGATCAATCTAAGCATCAAAAGGAACCACGAGAAGACTCCCGCGGCGACAGCGAGCCCGAACCATGGCGCACCCGCAGGGCTGATCTGCACGAATCCAATTCCCTCAAGGGCTGCGATCGCGCCGCCCCAGGTCCCGATCATCCCTGGGTTCCCCACGACGAGGCCAATCCCAAGAAACAAGGAGTAAGAGACTCCACTGCCCTGGCGATCCGAAGCGGGCTCTCCTGAATCCTGTGAAACCCCGCGAATGAAAAACCACAGACCGATCAGGCAAAGTGCGATGGGACCGAGCCATTTGACCGCTTCATCCAAGCCTGGAGAGAGGGAGTAGAGCACCCCGAGCCCAGCATATACCCACGCTGCGACAAAGCCCTCTGCGAGTGACGCGCCCCCAGCGATCAACCTGGCCTCAGTGAATTCACGGGCAAGCCCGCGTGTCATCACGAGCAGGGCGACCGGTCCGGCAAGGGGGATTGACCCCACAAAGCCCATCGCGAAGCCCGCTGCGAGCTCAACTCCAATGCTCACTCGGCTTCCTTGGCGGCTAAAGCGCTACATAGGTCTGCAGCCATGAATTGCATGCGAGGCACGTGGAAGGGTCCCTTCCAGAGATTCCCCTTCGCGCTATTCATGACTGATCCGTCACGCCTCAGGTATCCAAACCATTCACCATTTTGAGTGTCAACGAAGTGCTCATGTGCCCAGTCATGAACAATCCTCCAACGCTCCGAATACGTAGAGGAGCCAGTGAGCAAGGCGGCATAAAGAAATGCGATGATCGCCTCACAGTGCGGCCACCAATATTTGAGCTCAGCGCTGACGTCTTGGTTCGGTGCGCCGCTAATGTCGACTAGTGAGAAGAGCCCGCCGTGCTCCTCGTCCCACCCGAGCTCCCAAGCTGAGTCTAAGACCCTTAGCGCAAGAGCAAGCAGCTCTTGATTTGGTCTCCTGCGACACTCTTCCATGAGGAACCATGCGGCCTCAATGGCGTGACCTGGGTTCACCTGCCTGCCATCAACGTGATCGAGATACTCTCCATGTGCGCCGACACACTCGAGCAAGCAGCCTGTCTCCGGGTGGACAAAGTCAGCTTGTATCTTCGCGATCGCTGCTCGGCGCTCTCTCGCGATCGCATCAGAATCAACGCACCCCTCTAAGGCATGTGCCGCACCAAGAGTGATCATGGGGACTCCCAGAGATTGAGCCATCCTGGCGCTCTCTAGCTTTCCGGGGCCTCGAGCCCCGTTCGTCCTCATGTCTGTGCAGGCGAGCAGGAACAGTCGCTCAGACTCGGTCGCAGCGCTCTCGTCATTCGCCAGCTTTGACCATTGGCCTAGCGCCATGGAGGCGAAGAACTCGGTGTAGGCGTAGCGGCGTTTCCTGAGGCCAGCGCCTTCACGATTCATCATGAACCAGAGCCTTCGGTCAGGCGTATAGCCATGCTCTCTTATGAACCGCACGCCGTGCTCTGCGGCCGAGCGCCACTCCTCTGGCCCATCGAAGTCCGTGCAGAGCTTAGAGAGCAGCCACGTAAAACGGCCCTGTACCCAGCCGCTCTTGTCGGTCTCATAGCACTCACCCTCTTGATCGAGGAATGAAAAGAAGCCTCCTCCGGAACGATCAACACAATGATCGAGCCAGAAAGGCATCGTCGTCTGGACCAAGGCGTCTCGATAAGAATCGGATCGAAGAGACCAATCCTCTGCAAGGGTCACGCGCTGACCCACTCAAAGAAACCGAGCTCGTCTAGCTCCTCATGGAGCTTCGCCGAATCCTCAGGGCTCGGGTTTGAGAGCGGCATCCGCGCGGGGCCAACAGGGACGCCGATGAACCCCATCACCGCTTTCGCGGCCCCGAAGTAGCCATAGCTGGCGATCACATCGATCATCTTCACAGCCCTCTCTTGCGCCTCATTTGCGGCCTGAACCGTACCCTCGTCAAGGGAGCTCAAGATGGGCTCATAGACCTTTGCTGCGTAGTTATATGAGCTCCCGATCGCTCCGCTCGCTCCGGCGTCAAGACCAGAGAGGAGCTCTTCATCGCGGCCCCACCACATCCCCTCTTCCGCTCGTTTGTTCCTGACAAGCTCTGCGAAGAGTTGGGGGTCAGAGACCGTGTATTTAACACCCTTAAAGTTGGGTATCCGTCGCCGCATCTCCTCAGTGAAGACGTGCATATCAGCCTTCACGCCGCTCATGTCAGGCGTCTCGTAATAAGTGATCGGCAGTCCGCCAGATGCGGCGTCGACGGCCGCGCACCAGTCAACGAGCGCGAGCTCATCTGCTGGCCGAAAAAAGCAAGGAGGCATGAGAGCGATAGCGTCTGCGTTCAAGGCGGCCGCACTCCGCGCGAGCTCGCATGCGTCAGGCAGCGCGTTCGCACCAACGTGGACCCAAAGGCTGAGGTCTGCGCCACGGGTGACATCCGCCCATCTCTCTGCAACAAGCTTGCGCTCATCAACGGACAAGGAGAGGCTCTCGCCAGTAGAGCCACAGACGAAGGCTCCACTCACCCCTTGGGCGAGGAGGTTCTCAGCCTGAGCATCAATGAGCTCGAGAGCGAGCTCCCCGCTGGAGTCAAAGGGCGTGTGCACTGCTGCTAGCCAATCAAAGTCATCGCGTGCCGTCATGCAGTTAAATGATGCCGCAAAAAGCGGGCAAAGTCACCACTGCTCGCGGCGCATTGAGATCAAGGAAGGAGTCCTTCTTCGACCAGGTGCGCTGCTATGAAGCGTCCGATGAGCGCTGCGCCCTCTTTGTTGGGGTGAACTCCATCGTGATAGTAAGAGCTAGCTTCGCTGGGGAGGCCGGAGACTGCATGGGCTGCATTCAGAAAGCTGACGTCTGCATCGCGTGCCCATCTCGCATAGCTCTCTTGCGGCCACCAGAGCGTGGGCACCTCGAACTGAACGGTATAGGGGTGTGCGACGAGAACTGGAATGGCCCCTATCTCCCTGACACGGCTGACGAGGCTTCCCAATGCGAGCAGGTGAGCGCTCCACGCAGCTCTGGACGCGGGAAGCTCAGGTGAGCGCAACAGCTCGTATACGCCTAGAGCAGAAGCTTTCGCCGCCGAGTCGCGAAGCTCTTCACCTCGCAGATCACGCCGTAGCGATCGCAACGCTCTCGCCCAAGTCGTCCTTGAATAGAAGCTCTGATCAATGGATCTCGCTAGCTGAAAGCTCTCCGCTGCAACTCCCCCTCCAGGGGGAAGGATCGACTCTGTCGCGTCATTGAGGACGAGGTTGATGATCACTATATCTGGCTTTAAATCGGGCCCGACCTCTGCGAGCCAGGCCTCTTCTTGCCAGGTGGACCAGCCTCCCACACCACCATTCAAGCACTGGACATTCATGCCCCTCGCCTTCAAGGCTGCTTGAGACATCGCGGGGATGGTCTGAAGATCACGCTCTAGAAAGGCGCCGAAGGTTACGGAGTCACCAAGGAAGAGCACGGACCCGTTGAATCCGCTCGCCGGCTCATCGCCCCGCATCCCAAGAGCATTCACATCAACATCGAAGCCGAGCCACTCATCAGAGGCTCGTGGACGGAGGCGCCAGCCCAAGACTGGGTCTTTGGCAAAGATGGTCGTGTACACAGGAACGAATGGACCGGCGAGGGCTTCAAAGCCGACCAGTGCTCCGAGCCCAATGGCAAGTGAGAGGGCGAGAGTTGCGCTGAACTTTCGCAGCACCAACGCAAGCAAAGCACACAAAAACCCAGAGGTGTATAGGATCGTCTCGGCCCTCTCCGCCTGGTCCTCAGCACCTTCAGCGAGCCATGCCACGGGAATCAGATCGAAGCTGAACGCGAGGTGGGCGATTAGCGCCAAGGCGAAAGCGATGAGAGAGCTAACACCAAAGATGCGCTGGGACATTGAGAGTGAAGGGAGAGCCATTTGCCTAGTCGGTCATCACCAAAGGGCTGTGAATCCGTAAGCGATTCAGAGCTATGGAGGAGTTTGCCATGGGGAGATTAGCAGAGGAGCACAGGGCTGAGGGCTGCAGCCGCAAAGAGTCGCCTCTCTAAAGCTATTGACTGCTGCTTGAACAGGGCTTGCTGCTGCTGCAGGATTCCAGCATGCCTGATTTGAAGACAAGCACAAAGACTCCTCAGTCAACCGCTCCGTACCGAGAGATAACGCCTGAGGCCATCATCTTCGGGATCTTGATCGGGGTCGTGATGAATGCTGCCATCACCTACTCCGGACTCAAGATCGGCTTCACCATCGGGGGGAGCGCGATCGCAGCTGTGTTGGGCTGGGGGGTGCTGCGAGGCATATTGCGCAAGGGAACGATCCTGGAGAACAACATTGCCCAGACGGTCGCGTCCTCAGTGAACACGTCAAACAGCGGCGTCATCTTCACCTTGCCCGTGCTCTTCCTGCTTGGCATCGAAATGAACCCTGTCTGGGCGATCGCAGCGACCACGGCTGGTGCGATCCTCGGAGTGGCCTTCATCATTCCGACTCGAAAACAGATGATCGAGTTCGAGAGGCTCCGATTCCCCACCGGCACCGCTGTCGCTGCGGTCTTGAAGTCACCCGGGGAAGGAGTGCAAAAAGCGGGCATTCTTCTGGCCGGAATCGCCGTCTCGATGCTGGTCTTCTTCTTTACACAAGCGCACATCCTCGGCCTCCCGACCTACGGCAGCTTCGGAATACCGGGGCTCACGAATGAGGCTCTCGACGTTGGGGCGATGATCAGTTCGATCGGGATCCCGTGGCCAGAGACATTCGACTTCAAGTGGGCCATCGCACCTTTCGCTATCGGAGCAGGCTTCATCACTGGCAGAGCAGGGCTGGTCGTGCTGGCTGGTGGAATCCTCGCCTATTTTGTCGTCACACCTTTCGCCTATGAGTGGGGCTGGCTCCCCGACGGCACCAGCGCCAGCAATGCCGCGAGCGTCGCGCGAGGCGCGATGAACCGTCCACTTGGGATCGGACTCTTGATGGGCGGCGCCTTCGTCGGGCTAGTGCACGCCATCCCCTCCATTAAAGCTGCGATGGGGTCCATGAGAAAGAAACCGGCTGCTGGAGAAGAGCGCGACGAGCTCCCACTCAAAGTCCTTGGAATTGCGGTCCTGCTCGCATTCATCGTCCTCTTTACCGCGGCTCGGGCGACCATCACTGACGGCTCAGTGGGGCAAGCGCTCCTCATCGCAGGCGTCGGCACCGCCTGGATGTGGTTCGCTGGAATCGTGATCGCGCAATGCACTGGAATGACGGACTGGAGCCCTATCTCAGGGATGGCGCTCTTGACGGTCATGCTCTGTCTCTTGATGACAGACAACCAGGTCTTGCCAGCCGTTCTCATCGGCGCCGCTGTTTGCGTAGCTATCACTGAGTGCGCCGACATGATGCAGGACCTGAAGACAGGCCACCTGGTCGGAGCCTCACCGCGCAAGCAGCAGATCCTTGAGCTATTAGCAGCCGTGATCGGACCAGCGGTCTGCATCCTCGTGGTCACCTTGTTGGCGGCACGAAACACGCAGGAGTATGGCGTTCCATTTGGACCGGGCACGGACAGCCCGGCTCCGCAAGCAGACGCCCTCAAAGGCGTCATCGATGGCATTCGAGGCGGCGACGCTCCAATCCCCCTCTTCGCGATGGGAGGTGTCATGGGAGCGCTGCTCTCTTTCTCAGGGCTCGCCGGTCTCGGAGTCCTCGTCGGACTCTCCATGTATCTACCTCTGATGTATCTCTTGCCTTATGGGCTGGGATGTTTGATCCAGATGCGCCTTACGAAGAGCAAAGGTGCGGCTTGGACGGAGAGCATGGGCGTTCCATT
The DNA here is from genome assembly GCA_028823185.1 of Planctomycetota bacterium. Taxonomy (GTDB): domain Bacteria; phylum Planctomycetota; class UBA1135; order UBA1135; genus JAKVCE01. The sequence continues at coordinate 3,657 of JAPKBY010000028.1, read as the reverse complement.
TGCTGCAGGACTCATCGTCGGTGAGGGCTTGCTCGGAATTCTTTTCGCTGGAATACAGGTCCTAGGAGGCTGAATCATGATGCAACGAACTGCAAATATCCTCTTAGTGATAGGCACCGCGACAGCAGCCCTCTCAGGCGCATCTGCCCGCCTCCCCTGGAGAGAGGTCGTCATAGAGCGTGGCGTTGCGCAGGCAGAGTTCCTCGCTTTTGAGGTCTCCCTAGGTGGCGAGGTCATTGCGCAGAAAGGCGCCGCCCTAGATGAGGGGCTTTGCTCAAAGCTGGACGCCTTAGGCTTCAGCTCGATCAAGGTTCGCAGCCCAGCGATCCCAATGGAGCTCCTAGACCTCAACTCCGCCACCGGAGAAGTGCTCGCAGAGGCGGTTCTGCTGCCCGGCGAGATAGAGGTGATCAATAAAGGTCGGCTCATTGACCCAATCCTCACGGCGAGAGCCGCGGCGGCGAGCGTGGAGTTCAGCACGGATTCAACTCCGCCCCGACTAAGCCAAGACATCACCCTGCCTGCAGAGTTGAGAGTCTCTACTTTCCTAAACGACAAGGCGCTTGCGACCTTAGCTGCCGCTGGCGTCTCTCAGGTTCCGGTCAAGAGAGCCCAGCCCTTCCGTTGGCATGATTGGCCGGGTCGCTGGGCTTTCCTTCTCTCCATCAGCGTAATGGGCGTCGCTGTCTCTATTAAGCGTAGAGCGCTGGCAACCATCAGCGATGCTGGCCGCAATGAGGGGAGCATGAGCGAGCTCAAAATGAACCTCTTTGCGCTCGCCGCTGCGGTGGACCAGCTCGCTGAAGAGGCCGCACAGCTGAGCGCAGCCGAAATCCATGCCAAGCTGGATCCTCTCATCGAAGGCCCCTCATATACCTTCGTCGAAAACCGCAACGTCTTGAAAGCGGCTGCGGGAATCACTGTATTTGCGGACGTGATGGACCCATTCTCTAGAGGTGAACGGCAGCTCGCGAGGGCCTGGTCAGCGTCCGTCGACGGGCACGAGGGCGAGGCCCGCGCCTCGCTCGTGCGAGCCGTGCCACTTCTCCATGCCGCGACAGATGCCTTCCCCTCCTAGACGCTTCCTGTACCCTGTTGGCTCATTACCCACTAACCCCATTGATCATGAACAAGCTGCTTCTCTTATTGGTACCGGCGGTGACCGCTGCGCCGCTCTTCTTTGCCAACACTGACTACGAGACGATCCCCCCTGAGCCAGCGCGCTCACAAGCGCGTCTAAAAGAGCAGCGCTTGAGTTTAGCCAAGGGTGTCGAATTGATCGCCAAGGCGACTGAAGGAGAGGTGTCGGAAGCCAGAATGGATCTCGACGGGGGCACTATTATCGCAACGGCCTATGGCCACGGAAAAGCCTGGAGCATCACCATGAATCAAGACGGCAAGATCACACGACAAGAAGAAGTCCCGCGCTTCCCTGGTTGGGAAGTTACCGGCGATTGGACAGAGACGGATAGCGGCCTTAAGTACTACGACATCACTGTCGGGGAAGGCGCCACTCCTCCGCTGTCCACCTCAACAGTGAAAGTTCACTACACGGGTTATCTGACAGATGGCAGCAAGTTCGACTCCTCTGTAGATCGTGGACAGCCCGCTGAGTTCCCGCTCAACAGGGTCATCAGCGGATGGACAGAGGGTGTTGGCTCAATGAGCGTCGGGAGCAAGCGCAAGCTGGTCATCCCTTACGCGCAAGCCTATGGAGCCCAAGGGCGTCCCCCGTCAATCCCTCCGAAGGCCACGCTCATCTTCGACGTCGAGCTGATCGAGATCGTTCGCTGAGCCCCTCTTGAGGCGTGACCTAGTCAGCGCCTACCAGATTTAAGCCACGGAATCGCGAAGGCGCGGCGCCGTGGCTCATTTCTGCCGTCTGCATGGGGTTGCCTTTGCCGCAGTTCGAGACTCCCCAGAGGTCCCAATGCTCGGGTCCGCAGATGGCATCACATGAGCCCCAGAAGTCGGGCGTGCGCCCTTGATAGGTCGGGTTGCGGAGCATCCGCCCCAGCTTGCCGCCTTGAATCTCCCAGGCGATCTCGCAAGTGAACTGAAAGTTCAAGCGTCGCTGGTCAATGGACCACATCTTGACGTAGTCCATATAGATCGAGCCGTCTTCGCAGTCTGCGATCAGGCTGTCGAGGTCCCAAGATCCCGGCTCTAAGGAGAGATTTGTGATGCGGATGATCGGCGGGTTGCGCCATCCCTCCGCGCGGGCCGTCCCGCGACTAGCGCCTTCGCCGATCGTGTGCGCCCACTCCCTGGAGGTGTGGTAGCCAGAAAAGATCCCATCCTTAACGACGTGCCAGCGCCCAGAAGGGACGCATTCATCATCCCAGCCCCGAGTGTCCAGCCCGGTAGGGATGGTGGAGTCGGCCACGAGATTGACAAGGTCTGAGCCATACCTAAACCCTCCCAACTTCTCTGTGGTGGCGAAGGATGAGCCAGCTAAGTCGACCTCGTGTCCATGAACTCGGTCGAGCTCATTGGGATGCCCGACGGACTCATGGATTTGAAGAGCGAGTTGACTGCCGCCAATGACGACGGTTCTCTCGCCACCTGGGCATGCGTCGGCGTGACAGAGCGCCACGGCCTGGTCGCGGATTCTCCCGCCGTGATTGGGCAGCTCCATCGCAAGCGCGTGCTCCCAACCACCGGATTTGTAGTTACCCCAAGCGCTCGGATGGCTCCTCTTTTGGGTTTGCCCGTTCGCGGAGGCGGTGACATCCATGCCGGCGCCGGTGCGGACGAGGACCTGATGAAGAGAGGCGCCTTCGCTTGAGGCTTGCCACTGCTCTTCTCTACGGAGCGAGCAATGTGCCTGTCTTGAGACAACGGATTCATGCCCATCCATAGATGCATTGGCAGCTTGCAAGAGCTCGAGGCGCTCGCTCACCGGGACAGCAAAGGGGTCAATCTCTACCGGCGTAGAGAACTCACAGACGTCATCCATCTCGACGTCCGCCCATCCAGTCGCTTCACGCATGGCACCCTTGAGCGCGCCGGCGCAATCACTGGCGGCCTGGGCAGCCTCAGCGGCAGCCTCTCGCTCAGAGCCGGAGATGAGGGGTCTAGCTCCAAACCCGAAGCATCCTCCACGACGAACTCTGACGCCGATCCCCCACTCTTCAGGAGAGCTAGCATCGCCCGATGCCCCGTTCTTAACGCTCAGCTCTTCAACGTTCAACCTGACGATGCGGGCGTCCGCATAGTCAACTCCCGCAGCCTCTGCTGCGCTCAAGGCCAGCTTCGCCAGCTCCATATTGTCCATGCTCATGGCGTTCTCCTTAAAAATCGGTGCTGGAGGTGAAGCGAAAATTCTCAATTCGAAGCGCGGGGCAAACGATCTCTCCATCGAAGAGCGCGCCGGCGACCTCAAGTTCGCTGCCGACACCAGACACGGATGCCATGGCGTTGACCAAGCTCTCTGTGAAGCGAAGGTTCTTGACGGGGCCTGTGATCTTGCCGTCCTCGATGAGGAAGGTGCCGTTCCTTGTCATGCCTGTGAGCAGCAAATCACGCGGGTCGATCATGTTTGTGTAGTGCAGCTGCGTCACGAGCAGGCCCCGGCTCACGCCAGCGATCAGCTCCTCGAGAGTTTTGTCTCCAGCAGCCAAGACCAAGTTGTTGGGCTTGGGCCCATAGGTGTTC
>JAPKBY010000454.1 GCA_028823185.1 Planctomycetota bacterium | reverse complement strand
GTGAAGGGGTCAAAGCTGCCAGGAAAGAGGGCGTGTGCCATGCCCATAGTCTAACGATCTCAACTCAGACCTCACGCTTAGGCTCCAAGGGGCTCTGGTGACCGCAGCAGCGCTCCATGGTCTCTCTCAAGTGACCCACCTCTCGACCAAGAACGCGCCCCGGCCCCTCGTGCCGATCCTCATCGCTGTCTTCCTCGGCACCCTGCTTGGCCCCCTGCCTCTGCCCTGGATGCTCTGCGCGCTCTCACTCTTCACGGTGGGCCTCCTAGCGCCTCAAAAAAAGGCTCCGCTCCTTCTCCTCACCCTAGCCGCCCTCTCTGCCAAGCATTGCGCAGAGCACCTCACCCCCCGTGACTCCGTTCGAGGTCGCTGGCAGCCACAGGCAATCTACAGGGATCGTGTCCATGGACACCTGAGTCCAAATGGTGAGCGACTATCAATCCCCTCTGGATCACTTGAGGAAGGAGAAGAGGTCCAGGTGCTTGAGCCTCACTCATGGAGCCGCTCGGTCGTGGGCCCGATTCAACCCTCTGCAGGTCCCCCGCAACCGAGCCTGAGAGCCACAAATGACAGCCTCGTGAGGCTTCGTCCACCCACGCTCTTCAAACGTCTGCTCAAACCCTTCGCCCAACTCCGCACAAGAGGTCTCAAGTCACTCGAAGGACACCCAGACCCCGTGGCTCGTCCCCTCATCGCCGCGCTCCTCTTCGGTGAACGGAGCGGGCTCGATCCAGCGCTGAGCGATCTCTTCACGCGCACTGGCACTCGACACCTCCTCGCGATCTCCGGCTTCCATGTCGCCATCCTCGCTGCCTTTCTTTGCGGTCCGCTCGCGAAGCTCTTCTCCTCACTCTTCACTCTGCTCAGACCTCAGCTGCGCGGACGCCGCCTCGTCTCACCAGCGCTCTTTCGAGCTCTCCTCATCCTCACCCTCGTTCCACTCTCTGGTTCAGGTGCGCCTGTACTCCGCGCCGCTTGCGCTTGGTCTCTCGCATCCCTCGCGTCCCTCGTCCCGCTTCGTTTTCCAGCGACCGAACACCGGCGTCGTCCTGACGCGCTCTCCGCTTGGTGCCTCGCCTTACTGATTGAGCTCCTCTCAGACCCGCTCGCCTTGCGATCCGTATCGATCCAGCTCTCCTATGCAGCGACGCTCGGGCTGATCCTCGCAGGGAGCTCTCTCACTCGTCTCTTTAGAGCGAAGCCGAAGAGCTCCGTAGAGAGAGCGCGGATCATTGACGAACACCCTCTCCTCGCGACGCCCGCAGCCCTCTTTCATCGGCTTCAACGAGCCGCTCTCTCCGCGATCGCAGCGAGCCTTGTCGCCATCCTCGCCACGACCCCGATCGTCTGGCATCACTTCGGAGAGATGAGCCCGACAGGAGCCCTCGCCACCCCGCTCGCAGCCCTCATCATCACCCCGCTCTTGCTGATCGCATGGCTCGACCTCTTGCTCTCGTCAATCCTTGGCGCGATGCCCTTGCACGAGCTCACTGCGCAACTGACCCATCTCCTCACCCACCTCCTCTCAGCCTTTGATCGACTCCCTGCGACGCCGGCCCAGCTCCCACTGCGTCCACAATGGCTCATCGCGATCGCATGCTGGACGCTCATTCTCGCCTGTAGATTCAACGCTCTGCGCAGCACGCTATGTGCTGCCGCGAGCATAGCCTGGCTCATCCTCCTCTTCCCTCGTGACGAGGAGGCCAAGAGCCTCGAAATACATGCGTTAGATGTTGGTCACGGGACATGCATCGTTCTTCGCGCACCTGGCTCGCGCGTCTGGATCTTTGATGCTGGCAGCCGTGACCGCTCTCATCTCACAAGCGCTGCGCTCTTTCCTCTCTTGCGCAGCTGGGGCAATCCACCGGTCGCCTTCGTCTGCTCTCATTTAGACTCCGATCACTCTCGCGCCTTTCCGCGCATCGCGTCCCGCTATCCCCCGCAGCTCTGGCTCGGTTCCATTCCTCCGGATCACAAGCCTAAGTGCGCTCACCTAGACATAGAGACTGGGGCGATCCATCTGAGCGACGGCCCCCTCCTCTTAGAACTCCATCGTGGACTCAACGAAGAAGGCAATGAGGGCTCTCGAACTCTCGTCGTTCGCTATAAAGCGAAACGCGTCGTCCTCTCTGGTGACGCTGAACAAGACGGCCTAGATGTGATGCTTCATCAAGGGGCGCTCGCAGGAGCAACAGATCTGCTCCTCTTACCCCATCACGGCTCAGACTCCCCTTGGATGGGCCCGCTCATTGA
>JAPKBY010000453.1 GCA_028823185.1 Planctomycetota bacterium | reverse complement strand
GTGCCGACCGCCATGCCGAGCATGGCGAGCATCATCCCCATCCGTGATCCAAAGCGTGCGCCTGCCATGAGTTACTCCTTCTCTGCGAGCGCCATGAGCGCAAAGGCCGTCGCAGCGCGGCTGATGTAATCCTTCCCGTCTCGCCTGGGCGAGCGCGTATACCAATCTCCACCTTCGCGTTGATGCTCTCGCAGCCAGCTCAGCCCAGCCATGATCACCTCGTCGCTCCGCTTTGTCCCAGTCTCCAAGAGGACGTAGACGCAGAAAGCGGTCGGATAGGCCTCACTCGTCGTGGTCTGCGCCTCTCCTCCGTCGCGCTTCCACGCCGGGCCTGAGAGCGAAGCCATGGACCAGCCGCCGTCCGCTCCGCGGGCAGCCAAGAGTTCATTCCGCCACACCTTTCTTTCCTTAAAAGAGACCGCCTTAGACCAATGCTTCGCGGCCCAGAGCCTCATCGCCTTAGCGTGGAGACTTACAGGCTCATTTTGCTTGAGGTAATGGAGGAGTTGTTTCGCGCCGCGCCGATCGGCTGAGTTGAGTTTTGCCGAATCCTCTAATTCCCCGAGCGCCACAAGCATGAGCGTCGGCCCATACTCCGCGTCCGACTCAAAGGGCGGCCAGTTGCACTGCAGCCATGACTCCCAGGTCCCGCTCTCGTCGAGGAGCTCCCAGGCGTGGTCGAGCCCTTGCCTCGTCGCCTCGTGTACTTCGTCGCCAGACCGCGCGTCGCTAAGCGCCAAGAAGGCCGTCGTCGAGACCATGCCCTCCACGCTTCCATACTGTCCGCTGGTCTCAGCCTCCCCCTTGAGGAAGCTCATCAAATAACCCTGAGCGAAGGCGCGCCCATCAGCGACCTCGTCCGAACCAGGTGCGACCACAGGCTGAGCTGCGAGCCCCCAACCATTCGTGTGGCAGGTGACGCACTCGCGCTCATCACGCCACTCTCGCGACACCTTCACGAGGAATTCGACGCCCTTGTCGAATGAGTAGTCTTCGACCGGCTGCTGCCCGTCGCTCTCTCCAGCCGCCATCGTGAAGATGAGCGTCGGCAAGGCGACGAGGGCGAGCGCACGGATGGGACTCTTCATGGTGGCGAGCTCTTAAAACCGAGGGTCAGAAAATAGAGTGATCAGCGAATAGAGAAATCAGCGACCGAGGCACCGAGCACCTCAGCGCGTGGTTCCACTCCTAAGCCTGGAGCGCTTGAAGCAGCCATCCGGCCGTTCTTGCGCTGCGGAGCGCCGTCGGCGATCGAGACCGTGACGTAGCTGTTGAAATCCGTGGAGGTGAACAAGTGTTCGGTCGGAGTGGAGTGCGCGAGATGCGCGATCGCCGCGGTGACGATGTCGCCGCCCCAGGTGTCCTCGATGGTGAGCCCTAGACCTGCTTCGACGCAGAAGTTCCGAGCCAGGGAGGCCTTAGTGAGTCCGCCGAACTTGGAGATCTTCACGTTGACCACGTCCATGGCGTCATCTGCTTTGGCGCGGAGCAGGGACGACATATCCTCGATGTTCTCATCGAGGATGAAGGGGTGGTCCGTGCGACGACGGATCGAGAGGCAGTCTTCATAGCGCTCGCAGGGCTGCTCTATGTAGACGTCGACATCACGGACGCCGCGCACGACCCGCGCAGCCTCATGAGCCAGCCAACCAGTGTTCGCATCAGCGATCAAGATGTCGGTCGAGTCGAGGACCTCTCGCACGGCCTTGATGCGCTCGATGTCGACCTCCGGGTCGGCGCCGACCTTGAGCTGAAAGCGCGTGTAGCCCTCAGCCTTGTAGTTCGCGACCTTTCCAGCCATTTGCTCAGGGTCCTCCTGGCTGATAGCGCGGTAGAGGACGAAGTCCTCTCCGTATCGGCCGCCGAGAAGCTCCGACACGGGCTGACCACAGATCTTCCCGAAGAGATCCCAGCAGGCCACATCGATGGCCGATTTCGCGTATGGATGCCCCTTCAAGAGCTTGTCCATGCGCCGCGCCAAGACGGCGGGCCGCGTCGGATCACAGCCGAGGATGTCAGGAGCGAGCTCACGGATGCCCGCGCGTGCGCCCTCGGCGTAAGAGGCGAGGTAGGCAGGCCCTAGGGGGCAGACCTCACCATGCCCGGTCGTCCCGTCATCTGCCGTCAACCTCACGACGGTCGAGTCAAAGACCTCAACCGACTTCCCACCTGACCAGTTGTAGCTTCCTTCGTGAAGCGGCAGCTCCACCCGGAAGACCTCTATGCGCTCAATCTTCATGGCTAGAGTCTAGTCGCT
>JAPKBY010000452.1 GCA_028823185.1 Planctomycetota bacterium | reverse complement strand
CGCATCGCAGCCCCTCTCTGCCTGGCCTTCGCCTTGCCAAACCCGAAAACAAATCTATTCGGGACCACCACCACATCACCGATCACTCTCTGGATCTTGCTCTTAGGCGTCTCCGCGACCTTCCTCGCCCACGGCATCCACGCCATAGAGCACTACGGGAGATTCGTCGACCTCCTGATCGGCAGCGCGAGCCTATTCGGCCTCAAGCTCTCCCAATCAAGCGCCGAAAGCGCCCTGACCGTGATCGGTATCCACGACTTCTTGCTCGTCGCTCTCCTCCTGCTTCGTCGCTGGCGATGGGTCGCTGGCTGGATGGCTCTGTGGGGATTTGCGACAGCGCTCTCTAGGATGACTACGATGGGCGGTGACTCTTGGCACCAGACCGCAGTTCGGGTCGCAAACGGGGGAGTCCCCTTGACGATCTACCTCGCCTGGCGACCGCTCATTCGCTCCAACTCCTAGACTCATCGACCATGATCGCCGCCGCGCTACTCCTCCTAGTCACTGCACAGCCAGCACAAGACCCCTGGACCACACTTGAGGGCACGACTCCTGCCCAATGGCGCTTGGTTTGGACGAGCCAACCCTCACAAGAGCTGACGGTCTCATGGACAACCCTTGAGCCAGGCAAAGAGCACTCCGTCCACTACGACCTCGTAGCGCGCGCTGACACAGGAGCACCCTATTCCCAGCTCGCCCCCGCTCATCGCTCCGGCCAATACACCCTAGATGAGACTGAGGTCGGGATAATCACCAGCGCCCACTACCACCACGCGCGAATCACAGATCTTGAGCCATCCACCACCTACTGGTTCCAAATTGAAAGCGACGGCGAGCGCTCAAGAGAGCTGCACTTCCAAACAGGTCCCGCAGACGACCGTCCCTTCAAGCTGCTCCACGGCGGAGATTCACGCACCGGTATCGAGGACAGACAGCAGATCAATCGCTTCATCGGTCAGCTAGCAGATGAGCACTCTGACCTCATCGCCTTCGCGCATGGCGGTGACTACATCATCTGGGGGAAATTCTGGGCTCACTGGAGGCCGTGGCTCAGTCATAACGAGCTGACGACATCACCTACGGGGCGCGTGCTCCCCATGATCCCCACCCGGGGAAACCACGAGCCAGGGCCCATCTTTGATGAGGTCTTCGATAACCCTGGAGGCGCAGGGCTCAACTACTACTCAACAGACCTCTCGCCAGAGGTCTCACTCATCACGCTCAACACCGAGATCAGCGCGGCCGGAGACCAGGCAGTCTTCCTTGAGGCTGAGCTCGCGAGGTTGCGCCCTCTGCGCCGCTGGCTCCTGACCCAATACCACCGCGCCATCTATCCGGCCGTTAAAGACCCCGCTGCTGCGAAGCCCCACTGGGTGCCGCTCTTCGAGCGCTATGACCTCGACATCGCCTTGGAATCTGACGGTCACTCGGTGAAGCGCACCGTCCCCATTCGAGCTGAAGAGAAAGACTCAACGGGCGTCATCTACATCGGCGAAGGAGGGCTCGGCGTACCACAGCGCGACCCAAAATCTGACCGCTGGTTCCTTCAAGGGCCTGGCATGAGCGGAAAGTCACACCACGTGGTCCTGCTCAGCTTTGACGGAAAGAGACTCCGCTCAAAGATCCTCGCGCCGCCCGTCTTCCTGATGCACGGGGTCTCACCCGAAAACCACAAACCGCTGCTCCCTACCGATACCACCTGGCGTTACCTCGCTGGCTCCGACCCAGAGAATGAGGCGTGGCGGGGCCCCGGCTTTGACGACACTAGTTGGCCCACCGGACTCGGGGGATTTGGCTTCGCAGATGAAGACGACACTACCGTCTTGGAAGAGATGCGAGGTGAATACAACCGCGTCTATCTCCGCGCCTCGATCAATCGAGCCAAGCTCGCCGCCCATAAAGAGGTCTTCCTCGCCATGCGCTACGACGACGGCTTCATCGCGTACCTGAACGGGGTCGAGGTCGCACGGGCTTCCATCGGCTCCGGCAGCGGTGCGCTCGCCGAAGACATCGAATCACACGAGGCCAGCAAGTGGGAGCTCTTCTCCCTCGGCGACGGAGCCAAGCTCGCCGCCCTCTCCGTCAAAGGGCGCGTGACCCTGGCGATCGAAGGTCACAATAGAAACAAGAGCAGCAGCGACTTCTCCTTGCAGCCCTGCCTCGTCGGGCCCCTGATCAAGACCAACTCTGACCTCAACCGGGCGCGTGTCTTAGACGACTTCAAGCTCAAGGCACGACGAGCGCGCTAGCGCCTCAGACTCG
>JAPKBY010000451.1 GCA_028823185.1 Planctomycetota bacterium | reverse complement strand
GACATCTGGTACTCGGTCAACGCGAGCATCCTTCTCGACAACAACTCAGAGAACTACTCCTACTTTGGCGTGACCGCAAACTACGAGATTTCAAATTCTCTTAGCTTCGCGGTGGACACCTCGGCCCTACGCTCCAGTGTCGTCGACCGGACCAGCGCAAGGTTGTTCCTGCTCATCCGAATGCCGTAATCTTTCCAGTAAGAGCCAAGAACGAGGGATAGCCCTCTTGTTCAATTCACTCATGGAAGGACCCCAAGAACTAACTGACCAGCGACACAATGAGAGCAGCGGAGGAGGAAGTCGTCTCAGCAGACGAGGAGTCCTCACCGCTGCTGGTGCGGCCTTGGCTGTGCCCGCTCTCTGGTCTGCGCTCAAGCCAAACGCAGCGAACGGGATGATGCGGAGTCGCGTCGGAGTCTCTATCGCTGGCGGCGAGTTCAGCTCAGATCGACCTTCCTTCTCTAACGAACACCTCGGGTCCATCGAGGTCGACTACACATACAACTCAGAGAAGTCCTTCTCTTACTTCTCTTCGAAGGGCTTCAGGCTTCAGCGTCTCCCCTTTAGGTGGGAGCGACTTCAGCCAATACCCGGTGGAGCTCTTGATCCTTCGGCCTTAGCCGCTCTTCGCTTGCGCGCCGACTGGGCTAAAAAGCACGGCGCCCGCCTGATTCTCGACTGTCACAACTACGCTCGGTACGTGTTGCCCGTCAACGGCGTCCCCACTGCTTGTGCCCTCGGAGAGCGCGTCGGCAGCAGCGTCCCCATAACGCCTGAGCATTTGATCAATCTCTGGCTACGAATATCCAAAGCGCTCGGGGACCACATCGGAATCGACGGCTGGGGTCTCATGAATGAGCCTCATGGTCTCGGCCGTGTTTCATGGAAGAACGTCTCACAGTCCCTCGTCTCTGCTCTCAGAAAGGGAGGTGACAAGAAGCGAATCTTCGTCGCTGGCGACGAATGGAGCAGCGCGCACCGGTGGCCCGAGATCAACGGCCTGAAACCTTGGATCAAGGATCCGCTTGGTAGAACCGTCTATGAGGCTCACTGCTACTTCGATTCAAACGGTTCAGGCAAATACACACGCAGCTTCTCCCGCGAGTTTGACGAGAACAAGCGCATGATGAATCGAGGCGTCGAGAACGTCACCCCCTTCCTTGACTGGTGCTCGAGGAATCGAGTCAACGGCATGATCGGAGAGTTTGGGGTGCCTGCAAAAGACCCCGCCTGGGAAGAGGTCGTTCGCCGCTTCTTAGCAGTAGTCAATGACGCTGCCATGGAGGCCGTCTATTGGGCAGGCGGTGAGTGGTGGGGCAGCTATCCCCTCTCTATTCAGCCGACGAAGAACTTCACAGTGGACTCTCCACTGGTGAAGGTCCTTCAAGCTTAGTGCTCGCCAAAGTAGCGATCTGAGCGCCTTCGAGCGTATCCTGTGCCTTGGCTGTGTCGTCTGCGAAGCCGTCGACCCTCTCCCTCTCCCACTGCACAAAGGGAAAATGACCGTCCATTTGAACCGCCGCTCCATGCTCTCGGGCTTGGCCACAGCACCCCTCTTCATGAACCTCGAACCAAGCTCTGATGCCAACGAGAGAGCGCCACTCAAGAAATCCTGCAAGATCGGGATGGTCGGGGAAGGCGCAACATTGGCGGACAAGTTCAAACTCCTGAAGGAGGTCGGCTTCGATGGAGTCGAGATGGATGGCCCCTCGGACTACGACTGGCGAGAGGTCTTAAACGCTAAGCTTGAGAGCGGCCTAGAGATCCCCGGTGTCGTCTGCTCCACGCACTGGGGCAAGCCGCTCTCTGACCCTAGCGCTGAGGTCAGAGCTGAAGGTCTCGCAGGCCTTGAGGCGGCCTTGCGTGATGCTCGCATCTATGGTGCGAGCACTGTGCTCTTGGTCCCTGGCGTGTGCCGAGGAGAGGTCACTTACAAGGACGCCTGGGATCGCTCAAGCCACGAGCTCGCCGCTGTCCTGCCGCTCGCACGCGAACTCGGTGTCAAGATTGCGTTAGAGAACGTCTGGAATGACTTCATCACTGACGCCAAAGAGGCAGCGCGCTATGTGGATCAATTCAACGATGACCATCTCGGCTGGTACTTCGACGTCGGCAACATCGTCCGCTATGACGATCCAGTCAACTGGGTGAAGACTTTGGGAGCGAGGATCATGAAGCTCGACATCAAAGACTATAGCCGCGCAAAGATGAACGCTGAGGGCGTCTGGAAAGGCTTCGATTGCAAGATCGGCGCAGCCGACTCGAGCTGTGGTTGGGCAGAG
>JAPKBY010000450.1 GCA_028823185.1 Planctomycetota bacterium | reverse complement strand
CTCGAAGCCGTTGGAGAGGTTGAACTGCGCGCCGCAGGGTGAGGTGCTCGGGTCGCGGTACCAGACCTGGTAGCGCTTGGTGTCGCCGGCGCTGACCAAGCCCTTCACGCCAATGTCGATGCTGGTGGTTGAGGTGCCAGAGGAGTCAGCAAAGCTAACCTGGAGGCGGATGACTCCGCCGCCCGCGCAGCGCAGCCCGTCACCGAAGGTGACTCCGGCGCCGTCGGCGATGGCGTTGTTGCCTTGGAAGTAGAGGCCGGGCTGGGAGGGTACGAGGCCCGCTGAAGAGAGGGTCAAGTCCGCGGCTAGGAGGCTAGATGAGCCGCTCGCCGTCATGGCGCCGCCCGCCGCCGAGGCGCCGTTGGCGCAGCCGGCGTCGCCGCCCGTCGTGTCTGAGGCGTTCCCGCAAGGGCACGAGGTCGCGCTCCCGTCGCCCAGGCAGAAGGTCGTGCCGATGGCGGGGGGGTTGAAGGGGGTGAAGACGCCGGCAGCGTCGGGCGCGCCGAGCGTGGCGATGTCGGCTGAGCTCATGAGCTGGTCCGTGATCGCGAGGTTGGCGAGCCAGCCGGGACCGGTCTCATTGTCGTTGTCTGCGAGGAACCAGTTGGCAGAGCCACCATCGTCACCGTTCCAGAGGTAGTCAGGGGAAATCCCGCTCCAGACCTCGGTGCCGTTCACGAAGAGGCTGCTGGTCGAGGGGTAGTCGTTGACCATCACGAAGCGCGTCCATGTGTCCGTGTTCCAGCAGAAGCCGCAGACATCGGCGCTGCCTGCTACGTAGAAGCCGAGATTGACAGGCGAGAGGAAGAGCTCGGCGTCGTTTACGTTACCGTCGCTCCCTTGCCAGATGCCCATGTACATGAGCGGGTTCAGAGAGCTGATGTACATGTCGAAGATCATCGTCCACTGGTGAGGGCCGTCACCCACGCCAGAGGTCATGCGTGGGCGGAAGCGGTAGCCCTCTGTCGGCGTGTGAATACCGAACTGGAGGACCTCTGCGTCGACGCCGTTGATGAGCGGGACGCCCGCAGCAGAACAGGTGGTGAGTTGGTCCGTCCCGTTGGCGATGATGCTGCCAGCCTCCTCCAGCTGGCCGGGCCCGTAGGTGGCATCCATCATCGTCCCCGTGACGCCGGTCATCCGCCACTCGGATGTGTCGGCAGAGGGGGCGGGGAGCTGTTGCGCTCCAGCGATCGAGGAGAGTGCGAGCAGGGAGAGCAGGGAGAGTTTGCGCATAGAGAGCCCTAATCCTTGGAGTCGATTCCGCGTCCCTTCCAAGAGAAGGGCTGAGCTATTCCAGTTTACTTCGCTTCCTCAGATTCGGGGGGAATGCCGTCCAAAGCGGGGATAGGGAACACCTCAGAAGGGAATCGGTTCTCCTCCATGAGGCTCTCCATGCGCGCGAGGACCTCTGGGCGCTCCTTCGCGAGGTTCTTGGACTCCTCCGGGTCGGTTGCGAGGTCATAGAGCTCGGTGGTCATGTCGTGCTTCTTGAGCTTCTTGCGCACGGCCTTCCAGTCACCTGCACGCAGCGCCTGTTGGTTGCCATACTCCCAGTAGAGGAGCTCGTGCTGTGCTTGTTCGCCTTCTCCGGTGAGGGTCGCGGCCATGCTGATGCCGTCGATGCCTTCATGAGGAGCTTGTCCTGTGAGCTCTAAGACGGTGGGGAGGATGTCTTGAAAGGCGCTGACGTGATCGCTCACGGAGCCGGGCTCGATGTGGCCAGGCCACTTCGCGATGAAGGGTACGCGGATGCCGCCTTCGTGGACGCTGCACTTGAGGCCGCGCAAGCCGTGCGCGCTGTCGAAGAATTTGGAGTCGGAGCCTCCGTTGAAGGTGGGGCCGTTATCGCTCGTAAAGATGACGAGCGTCTCATCTGCGATCCCGAGCTCTTCGAGCTTGTCGAGGACGCGACCGACGTCGCGGTCGAGATGACTGATCATCGCTGCGTAGGCTCTGCGAGGTGAGGGGTGAGGGAGATATCCCTTCTGTCCGAGATAAGGCGCCTCGTCCCACTCGGCTGGGTAGGCCTCAACGTCCTCGCGCGGTACTTGGAGTGAGACGTGCGGGATCGTAGAGGCGAAGTACATGAAGAAGGGGTCTTCAGCGTTCTCCTCGATGAAGCCGAGGGCGCTCTCCGTCATGACATCAGGTGCATAGCTGCCAGCGGAGTAGCGCTCGTAGTAGGCGTCATCACTCTCTAGCGGCTCTGTGATCTTCTGGTGGGACTTAAACCACTCATTGCCCTCGAGCATGTCCTTCTCCTCGTTGAGCCAGAGGTG
>JAPKBY010000449.1 GCA_028823185.1 Planctomycetota bacterium | reverse complement strand
GACAGCACAGCCCTTCCGCGCCTCGCGGCCTCTCACCCAGAGGCCCTCACATTGGAGCTCATGCGTGCCCTAGCCGCGCACCCCGACGCACGACTGCGCGAGCTGACAGCGCACCAAGACTGGATCCCACACGTCAGCATCAAGGATCAAATGCAGGTCGTCAGGGGCCTCGAGCCTGAAGCACTGCGAGCGCGGGCCACTCTCTGGCTAACGCACAGAGCCACTTCTCAGAACACGCTCACGCTCAGCGAGCTAGAGACGTACTGGACCTCGAACCAATGATAAAGAGACACCACCTGCTGACAGCGCTCTTGTTGATCAACTCTGCCTGCACAGAGCCCGGGGAGAACAGACCCAACGTCCTCCTGATCACGCTAGACACGACTCGGGCCGACCGCCTCGGCTGCTATGGCTGGGCAGAGGCAGAGACACCAAACATTGACGCACTCTCTCTGCGCGGAGCGCGCTTCGACCTCGCCCTGTCGACCGCTGGCATCACTCCGATGTCACACGCATCAATCCTCACAGGGCTCAACCCTTACAACCACGGCCTGCGAGTCTTTCACGGCGCTGCAGGGAACAAGCTAGCGCCCGAGATCTCAACGCTCCCAGAGAGGCTCTCAAAGGCGGGCTATCAAACGGGAGGCTTCGTCAGCGCTTACCCGCTCAGCCCTTACTACGGGCTCGACCAGGGCTTTGACACATACAGCACTGGAATTGAAGACACCATCGCAGGGATTGACCTCACTCAGCCCGTCCGCTCACTGCAAGAGAACGTGCTCCTCGACCAAGACCGCTCCCGAGTTCAACGCCGCGCCGACGCCACAACATCAGAGGCACTGAGCTGGCTAAAAGAGCGGAACCCTGACTCCCCTTGGTTCTCATGGATTCATTTCTTTGACGCTCATGACGTCTCATTGGTCCCACCGACTCAATGGGCTGCGGAGCATGGCGTCGAATACAAAGAGGCGCCTCACCAGCGTGATCTCACAGGCAGAGAGTCCTTCTACGATTTAGAGATCGCGTGGATGGACGCGCAGCTAGGCAGGCTCTTCCTCTGGCTAGAAGAGACAGGTCAACTCGACAACACGCTCGTCGTCCTCACTGCCGATCATGGTCAAGGTCTCTCGCGAGGAGAGCGCCTGCACGCTTGGAGTCGACACAGGCTCATCTACCAGTGGTCCATTCACGTCCCGCTGATCATTGCGGGCCCGAGCATCAGCCCTCGGTCATCGATAGACGCGATGGTACGCACGACCGACATCGCACCGACACTCTTAGAGCTCCTCGACCTTGCGCCTGAAGCCCCCATGGATGGCTCTAGCCTCTCCGCGCTCATGAACGGCGCTGAGGATGACCCGAGAATCGCCTATGCAGATGCGCTCAACACGTACGACTCATTCGCACCGCTCGCGCGCCTTCCTCTGAACTGCAGAGATGATCTCATCTGTGCATCCGACGGGCGACACAAGCTCATACATCACATCAAGACCCCCGAGATGTCCGAGCTATTCGACCTCCGAGACGATCCAGACGAGCAACATAACTTGTACTCCACGGAGCCGGAGATCGCCTCTCGCCTGCACAGCTTCCTCTTCACTGAAGGCGCCCTAAGCATCAGTGAGCGAGCCTCCTCCGGGGAAGCCCCCAATCAGGACGCCCTGAACGGGCTCGGGTACACGGGTGAGTCAGAAGACTCAGAGTAGCGCCAGCAGCGACCTCACCCACTAAGGAGAGAGCCGGGAGGGTTTTACAGCTCTCACCCGCTCGGTCCCCAGAGAGAGCCGGCTTCACTCCCCGTACCAAAACACGGGAAGAAGATGAATCCGAACAACACAGAGACCAACAGCACACTCCTTAGCGCCCCTGAATTTGAGACTCGCATCTCAGAGGCACTTAAGACACCGAAGTCCGCTATGCCACCAGCGAAACTACTCCTCGTTGGCTTTGGTGGCCTAGACCTCCTCGTGGGAGACCACGGCACAGAGGGAGCGCGGGCCATACTCAGGGAAGTGAGCGTGCGACTGGGGCAACTTGTCACAACAGGAGCTCCCGGCGCTCAACTCTTCGGAGATCGCTTCGCGATCCTATTGCGATCAGGCGTCTCTTCGAAACAGGTCACGGAGTTGGTCCTGAAGACGCTCAACGCGCCGATCACATTTCTTGGAGAGGAGCACATATTGCAGCCGCGCTTCGGTATGGCCGCGACAATAAACGCGAGCGACACTCGGGACCTCATCAGGCGTGCCACCGCAGCGCTCCAGCGCGCTGAGTCTAGCGGAG
>JAPKBY010000448.1 GCA_028823185.1 Planctomycetota bacterium | reverse complement strand
TCAATGAGGGCTTCTTCGTCTTGAAGTGCACGGGGAAGGGGAAGCTCTTCTTCAATTCCTATGGGGCGATCGAAGCCGTGGACGTCGACGGCGAGTACATCGTGGACAATGGCTATGCGGTCGCTTGGGAGCCGAGCCTCTCCTATAAGCTCACGCGCGCTCGCAAGATCCGCTCCTTCCTCTTTGGTGATCAATTGATCCTGCGCTTCTCGGGCAAGGGGCGCGTCTGGATTCAGACTCGCAGCCCGCGCGTGAAGGCCAACTGGGTGCATCCTTTCCGTCCGGTTAAGAAAGACAAGAACGATTGATCAGCATATGAGCGTCACAGCCAATTCCGCGAACCTCGAGCTCCCGGCCTTCATCAACGGCGAAGCTGTCACTTCAGGCGAGACCCTTGAGGTGCATAACCCTTGGGACTCTTCGGTCGTGGGCACGGTGCCCATGCTCGGCGCCTCACATCTAGAGCAGGCGGTGAACGCTGCCTATGGGGGCGGCACGCCGCTCACTAAATATCAGCGACATGAGGTGCTGACTCGCGCCAGCGTGCTCCTCGGAGAGCGCACCGAGGAATTTGTAGAGCTGCTCTCTCGTGAGGCTGGGCTCTGCGTCTTTGAGACCCGCTATGAGGTCGGCCGCACCCAAGACGTCTTGCGCTTTGCGGCGATGGAGTCCCTCAAGGATGACGGAGAGATCTTCTCCTGCGATATCTCTCCCAACGGGCCGCAGCGCAAGATCTTCACCGTGCGCGAGCCGCTGCCGCTGGTCGCAGCGATCACTCCCTTCAATCACCCGCTCAACCAGGTCGCGCACAAGATCGCGCCCGCCATCGCGGCGGGCTCCCCGGCCATCCTGAAGCCCTCTGAGAAGACGCCGCTGGTCGCGACGAAGTTCACAGAGCTGCTCTATGAGGCTGGGCTCCCCGGCTGGATGCTCTCCTGTGTCGTCGGTCCCGTCGAATCCTTCGTGACTCCGCTGATCGCCGATCCTCGCGTCTCCCTCGTGAGCTTCACGGGCAGCGCGGCCATCGGGAAGACCATCGCCAAGACGGCGGGCTATAAGAAGCTCTGCCTTGAGCTCGGCGGGAACTCGCCGCTCATCATCCTTGAGGACGCGGACATGGACCTCGCTGTGACTTTGGCTGCTGAGGGCGCCTACAGGAACTCTGGCCAGCGCTGCACGGCGGTGAAGCGCATCCTCGTGCACGAGGCGATCGAGGAGGAGTTCACTGAGCGCTTCGTCGCGAAGACGGCTGACTATGTTGCTGGTGATCCAGCGGATCCTGCCACGCGCATCGGCACGGTCATCGACGAGGCGTCAGCGTTGCGTCTTGAAGAGGCCTATACGGACGCCGTCAGCCGCGGGGCGAAGATCCTCGCTGGCGGTGAGCGGAACGGGGCACAGATACCTGCGACCGTGATCACGGATGTTCCGCGCGACGCGCCCATGATCGTCGAGGAGTCCTTTGGGCCGCTCGCGCCGATCATGCGCATCGCCGACCTCGATGATGCGCTGACGCTGGCTAATTCGACTGCCTATGGTCTCTCTTCCGGCGTCGTGACGAATGACATGGCGGCCGCGATGCGCTGCGTGCGCGAATTGCGCACCGGCACAGTGAATGTGAATCAGGTCCCGGGCTTTCGCATCGAGTGCTCACCCTTTGGCGGCGTGAAAGACTCCGGCCTCGGAATCAAAGAGGGCGTCATCGAGGCCATGAAGACCATGAGCACAGTGAAGACCTTCAGCCTGCCGTGGGCCTGAGCGCAGCTGCGATGCAGTCCAAGCTTCAACTCGCCACTCTGTCGGCGTGCCTCTTGCTCTTCTCTGACAGCGCCCTCGCTCAAGAGTCCGGCTTCAATGAGGCAGGCTCCGGCCTCTCCGGCGGACTCGGTCACGCCCGGCCTGACAGCATCTTTGATCACCCGGAGAACTCTTTTGGGCTCTTCCTTGATGGTGCGCTCACTTATGAGGACGAGCTCTCGGCCCAATTCACATCTGCCGAAGGCGTCTTTCAGTCGCGCTTCGCCCCTGACTGGCTTGGCTTCGCAGTGCTGGAGGCCAATGACGATGAGGCCCGCTTGAGCGAGGTCGCGGTCTCCTACTATGGACTGGGTGGGAACAGCTCTCTCGGAGCGGGTCGCTTCTTCCTCGACTTCGGCAAGCAGATGCAGACTCATGTGCATGACATCTCTACGCCTTCGCGGCCAGCTGTCCTGCGTGAGTACCTCGGCGAAGAGGCCTCTGGAGATGGAGTTCAGTTTGATCATTGGGGCGAGCTGGGAGGGGAGTCGACCTTGCG
>JAPKBY010000447.1 GCA_028823185.1 Planctomycetota bacterium | reverse complement strand
CACATAGAGATCGCGCGAGAGGAGGTGCGCCAGTCATTTGCTGTGAGCCGTGCCCGGATAAATTCGAATAGGAGCTCCTCTCCTTTGGAGCCTGCTCTCGGGGTGACCTCTTGGAAGTGACGCTCCAAGGGCATTGTCGTCAACTCCAACTCGCCCGCCTCGACAGAGATTAGGAGCTTGAGGAATGTGCTGTGGACGGCAGCAGAGTCACGGCCGGCTACAGATTCCGCAGCGCAGTCACGGACATCACGATCGAGGTCATGGGTGGCGTAGAGAAGTGCGAGCGTGGAGCGCTCATCTTCGATTGTCCCGAGGAGTAGTGCGACACCTGCACGGAGCTCGGGAGGAGAGAGTCTCGGAAGGAGCAGGACCTCGCTCTGGATGCTCTCTCTGAAGGTCTCGCTCATTCGGAGGCGAAGCGAGCCCATGATCCGCTCTGAGAGCTCCTCCTCTCTCTCAAGTCCGTGGCCTGAAGACAGCCCTGTCCAGGCACGAATGCGAGCTTGGCCGACGATCTTGAGGAGGTCCAGGTGTCGCTTCTGTTCAGTCTCAACAGCGACATTAAATCCAATGGAGACCTCATCGAGGAGTCGGTTGGCTTCAGATAGTTGCTCTGTGGTGAGCGCGCCGCTCGCGACGCTCTGTGCCTTGATGAAATCGTCGAGACGCCTATCGATATCATCTTGCGCGAGCGTCGGTGAGATCAAGAGGCAGACCGCTAGTGCGGAGCTGCAGAGCCGCCATGTGCGCGTGTTCATATGGTCTGTGATCGAGCCCGGATCGAGCTCAATCACTCTCCTTGGCGACCTCGAAGGTCTCATCAAGAAAGCGGACAGCGCGGCGATAGCCCGGCGCATCATGGTCGCCGATGACACGTACCGTGGCGCCCGATCCTTCGAGTTCGATCTCAAGGTGCTCATCTACCGGTAGATACCTTCGCTTGTCGATGACGTGACGGACTTTTGCCTGTGACTTCCCTTGTTCATCAAATAGCTCCAACTTGAACTCCAAGGAGCGCTCGACGAGCCCTGGGACCCTGTGGCCTGTGCGGTTTGAGACGGAGAGGATGGTCGACTCACCGCGAGAGCGCGCGCTTATCTGAAAGGCTTGCCTCAGGAATGAGGGGTCGCGAGGAGTCTGAAGTGAGTGGCTGCGACCTTTTCGGACCTGCGAGGGAGCGCCCGTCTCCGGGTCCTTCGCATGAGCCCTCTCTACGGGAGCCATGTGACAGCCGATGCAGCTCCCACCCGCCTTGGCTACCTCAGTCTCATTGAAGCCCTTCGCGATCCCAATCACAGGGCCGATGTTTGTAGCGTGACACGCGATGCAGAGTCGGTTGGCGCCCTCACTCGTAAAGCTCGCATTCTTCGCTGAGGGGTGAGCGTCATTCTCTGCTCCGAAGGGGCCGAGCATTTCACCGTCTTCACCTTCGTGGCACGCAGCGCAGTCGATGCCGTGGACTCGCTCCTCTTCTCTTGGGTCAGGGTTGGGGATGAAGCCGTCAAAGCTGTGCAAGGGTTGAGGGATGTGACAGCCATAGCAGCTCTTCTTGCGCTTGAGCTTCTTGATGTCTTTTTGGTAGTGCTCATCCTCCCATGCGAGGGCGTGGAGGGTGCTCGCCCACTCGCGGGTGATCTCAAGGTGGCACCCCGCACACTCGTGCTTCTCCCATTCCGCGAGCGGGCCTAAGACGCCATTGTCTGCTGGTCGGGGCGCATGAAGTACGAATGCCCCTTCATCTTGTGTGCTGCTAGGCAGAGCAAAGGCAGCGGCTAGGGCGCTCAGGGTTAGTGCTAGGAATCGCATATGTAGGATTGAGAGGGGGGCTTGAGGAGCGGTCGTCAAGCGTCCCTCCTTGCGCCCTGTTAGAGTAATCGGCCATCCATGGTTCTGCACCTAGCCATAATGTGGTGTCTCCGGTCTCACCCGCTAAAGGAGCGTGGTGGTCGGTATTTAACTCTTCGTTAAAAGGTCCTCATGCTTCGACACTCGAAAATCTCCCTTTCCCTCTCCTTGCTCGTCCTCTGCGCCTGCGCACCAAAGGATGACACGGAGACCGCCTCGGTCATCCCCACGTGGACAACTAGCTGGGGTGCCGACCAGTCAGCGATCTTTGCATTTAGGGGTGACCGCTTCGCATATCTCGCCTCGGAGGCTCATTCGAACGCGATCGATGTGAACTCTGATGGGGACCAAGTCGACACTTTTCCGGTGGTGGTAGACGCCGCAACCCAAACCGAGACTCAAATCAGCGTGGCTGCTCGCGGGCTCATTTGGGTAGGTGAGTATCTCTACCTCGATGC
>JAPKBY010000446.1 GCA_028823185.1 Planctomycetota bacterium | reverse complement strand
AGTGGAACTTTCAGTTCTGGTATCGCGACCCACCCGGGGTCAACGCCACCTTCAACCTGACAGACGCGCTCAAGGTCGAGTTCTGCCCCTAGGGCTTCTTGTCAGGCTGGTCTGTGTTGAGCGAGGGCTGGTCTGTGTCGAGCGAGGGCTGGTCTGTGTTGAGCGAGGGGTGGTAGACGGCGCGGTTTCCACCCGAACGCTTAGCGGCTTGGAGCGCCTTCTCGGCGTGAGCTCGGAGCTCTTGGCGTGTCACAGGGTGTCCGCCTGAATAGACTTGGAAGCCGATGCTTGCTGAGACGGGGAGCTTGATGCTGCGACCTGTTAAGGCTCCAGAGAGGGCGAGGTCGCCGACGCTCCAGATCGCATCTCTAAGGCGAACGCAGACATGCGCTGCTTCCACGGCGCCGGTGAAGGGGAGGATGATTCCAAACTCATCGCCGCCAAGACGGAAGGCGAGGTCTTCCGTTCGGAGTGCGTTGCGGATCGCGTCACCAACGCGCGAGATGACTAGGTCGCCCACGGTGTGATCAAAGATCTTGTTCACCCGGCCGAAGCGGTCGAGGTCGATCACAGCGAGCGCGATCTCGAAGTTGTGCCTGCCTGCGGCAGAGAAGAGCTCTTCCAGCCGCTCTTCAAAGGCCTCTTTTCGTAGGAGGCCGGTCCAGTCATAAGACGCGCGATAGCGGAGCTCCTCAACCTCGTCCCGGTAGGCGACCTGATGGAGGAGGCGGTCGATGCGGAGGAGATATTCATCCGCCGGGGCTTCACGGTGGATCAAGTCCCAGATGGCACCTTCGACACGATGAGTCATTTCTACGGAGCCATCGAGCTCTGCCGGGGTCGTGACGAGGAGCAGGCTGGTGCCCTCATCTCCGAGGCAAAAGAGTTCGATTTGCTCAATTTCGACCTGACCTCCCTCTGAGAGCGGATCGAGGACGATGAGCTCAGGCTCATTCGCCTCCAAGGCCTCTCGTGTTTCACGAAGGCTATTGGTCAGCACGGTGGGGCGCCCGGCGTCCTCTAGGACGTTCCGGATGCGCTCCAACCCTGCCCCACGGTGGTCAGCGAGGAGAATCATGGTGTAATTGGGGGCGTCTTGAGCACCTAAGAGCGCTCCAGACTTCCTCAAAGGAGAGGAGGGGACCCATGGAATCCTACCTCAGGGGGAGTTTCGAGGGTGGATGGTCCTCTTGGACGTTGACGGAGGGGGCCGCAGAGATAGAATATTCGCCCTAGAACGCTGGCAGGATGTCCCTGTCAGTTTCATTTAATCGGTCTGCTAAGCAGGCCACAACGATACGAGTTCCCGGGGTCTTACCCCGCGCGCCTCCCCTGCCGAAGCCTCCTGTCCTGCGATGGACTGGAACGGTGAAGGGGTTGGACGGGAGTGCTAAAGGCGCTCCGATTCGCAACCAAAAGGAGACTCTCTGTCTTATGGAAATCGCAAGCGTACAAGAGCTAATTGACGCCGGTGTGCATTTTGGATGCCGCGTAGCCCGTCGCAACCCGCGCATGGATCCGTACATCTACGGCCAGCGCAACATGATTCACATCATCGACCTGCGGGAGACCCTCAAGGGCATCCTGCGCGCCCAGAACTTGCTCTATCATATGGCTGCTGAAGGCAACTCGATCCTCTGGGTCGGGACCAAGCGTCAGATCAAGGGAGTGATTCTAGAGGCCGGTGAGCGCACGGGAATGCCCGTGGTCACTGAGCGATGGATCGGTGGAACCCTCACTAACTTCTCTGTCATTCGCAGTCGACTTCGTCGCCTCGAAGAGCTCGAGAAGATGGAAGAGGATGGTTCGATCAACAGCTTCTCGAAGAAGCAGGGTGCGACCCTTCGTCGCGAGAAGCGCAAGATCACCCGTAACCTCGGCGGTATCCGCGAGATGACTGGTATCCCCGGCGCGATGGTTGTCGTTGACCCGGCGCGTGAATACAACGCGGTCCGTGAAGCTAAGAAGCTCGGCATCCTCGTGATTGGGATCTTGGACACAGACTGCGACCCGATCGACATGGACATTGTGATCCCGGGTAACGATGACGCGCTGAAGTCAGCGCGCTTGATGGTTGAGCAGCTCGTCACCGCTGTCGAACAGGGCAGCGCGAATCACCGCGAAGAGCTCGCCTCTGCAGAAGTCGCTGAGCACCATGATGATGAGGTTCACGAAGGTGATCCCCGCCCGACACGGACGCTCCGACCTATGCCTGACGCGGGCAAGCAAGCTGAAGGTGCGAAGGCTGAAGAGGCCGGAGCCACTGCTGTTGCTGAAGCTGAGGCCGCCCCTGCGGCAGAAGCT
>JAPKBY010000445.1 GCA_028823185.1 Planctomycetota bacterium | reverse complement strand
TCGAGATCTGCGATGAGGCGCTCCGCCGCCTCGTAGAGTGGTGCGAGCCAGAGCGCGTGATCGGTGTCGGGAAGTTCGCTGAAAAACGAGCCATCGCAGCCCTGGGTGATGGAGCCCCTCCGATCGGCACGATCCTCCACCCGAGCCCGGCGAGCCCAGCCGCAAATCGCGGGTGGGTTGAACAAGCCGAGCGTCAACTCATCGCCCTCGGCATCGAACTGCCGCTCTAGGCTCGAGCTCGGCTCAGTCCACCACAGTGGGCTCGTGATCAACGCCGGGTAAACCGAACATTCGGTCGGGGCCAGCGCGCCGATGGCAGGCGACACAAGAGGAAATCTGACCATAAGCAGACACTGCGCCGTCAGCTTGGACCGTCGCATAGACCCAGCCCTCATCAGTTCCAGGCGTCTCTCTTGAAGTACGCAACATCAGGTAGAGCCCCACGAAATCACCTGGCACCCACTCTTCACCATCGCGCTCGGCTGGCAGAACCTCGTTAACAAATAGCTCGCTGTCATCGAATGGATGGCTCAACTCAGACGCCTCCCCGCCAGAGAGCAAAGGCGCGAACGCTTCCTTGACGAGCACTTGGCTCCAATCACCCTCAAACTCCGGCAAGGACGGGGAGCGACCCTCAAGGTCCCAACCTGAATCTGGCATAAGGAAGCCGCCCTCACTCGCGCTCCCATAATCCACGCCCGCATAACTCGGCGCATCGGCGGCATGGACAAAGTAGAGCTTCTCTGCGTGAGGCCCGGAGGGATCACTCTCACTGAAGCGAGGCTCCAACGGCGGGATCATGCACAGGGTAGGACCAAAGCGCAGCTGGAAGTCCACCGGACCACCCCACTGCAAATAGCTAGAAGCCGCTGCTAAGACATCGCTCTCAAGCTCCTGCGGAGAGAGCTCAACGGCTTCCACGGGGGCTGCACACGACAAAACGCTAATCAGAGAGAGAAGAGCGAAGACTGAGTAGAGAGATTTCACAAGTAGGAATACGCGACTCACATAGGATAGGTGAGAGGCCGAAAGAGAAAACGCTATTGAGTTCTTTCGCCCTCACGCCCAGAAAAAACAAACGAGTTGGATGCATTCTATGACTAGAACCTTTTCTTTCAGCTTTGCTTTGCTCGTCCTCGCGCTGCCCTCGCTCGCTCAGTACCGCGGGATTGAGTATGAGATCGCAGATCATCATCCGATCATCGACAGTGTTCCGCGCGCGGTCGTCCGCGTCTACGTCGGTTATGACGACCCCGGCGACCAGCTCAACGCTGTCTACGGGATCTCCACTGACACCCTCTCGCTCTCGACGAGTGACCCAGCCGGCTTCTATCAGCACCCAGCCGGCGGCGACACGAGCCTAGCGATCAATCCGCTCGTCTTCCCCGTGATCCCTGAGCTTGAGTACGACTCATGGGTCACGATCGGAGCGGAGGACAATACGGACAACAATCAACTCCTCAACATCGGGATCGATTGGGCGCCTTGGAATGCTGCCGGCGCATTAGAGACGAGCGATGGCACCTGGTTCTGCATCCCGAACATCCCTCAGGTCTATCCTGATGCAAACGGTCGGGTCTTAATCGCACAACTCAGCGTCACTTATGGAGAGACGATCACTGGCGTCTTCCAGCTGCAAGGCAAGGACGCCGCAGGGAACACAACCACACACCTCAATCAATACCTCTTCGTGCCCACAGGCGCGGGGGGAGCGGAGTTCTGCGGCGGAAACGGCGACGGCGGGCTCTCGTGCCCATGCGCGAACTCATCCATCTCCGGAGGCTGCGCCAACGGCACTGGCCAAGGCGCTCAACTAATCGGCGAGGGCTCAAGCAGCATCACCGCTAACAACCTCACCCTCTTTGCCACAGGGCTCGTCCCTTCAAAGCCCGGGCTCTACTTCCAGGGCAACAACCGCGTCGTTAACGGCGCAGGGGTGCACTTTGGGGATGGACTCCGCTGCGCCGGTGGCGGAGTGATCAGGCTCCAGGTCCGCACCTCGAACGCCACCGGCGAGTCAGAGACCACCGCACCGATCGCGGCGCTAGGCATGGTTCAAGCAGGTGACGTCAAGCGCTATCAACTCTGGTATCGCGACCCCAACTCCTCGCCCTGTGGGACCGGCTTCAACCTCACGAACGGCTACGAGCTCACTTGGGAGCCCTAGGCAAATAGGATGAAGCACAGGGGCTCTGTGATCCCGTATCCTCTAACACAGCGATGTCCCGCCTCTTCATCATCCTCGCCACCCTCACCATGGTGTGCCGCTACACCGTCCGCGATGTCGCCTTCGTCGACCTAGGGG
>JAPKBY010000444.1 GCA_028823185.1 Planctomycetota bacterium | reverse complement strand
GATGGAGGCTCTTTACGACTAGGT
This sequence comes from Planctomycetota bacterium, assembly GCA_028823185.1. Classification (GTDB taxonomy): domain Bacteria; phylum Planctomycetota; class UBA1135; order UBA1135; genus JAKVCE01. Next base: position 2,284 of record JAPKBY010000444.1, on the reverse strand, counting down.
GCGATGTCGCGCATCTCAGAGCTCGCGAGCTCTGAGACCGCCGAGTCCTCATGGTCTGCATTGGTCGAAGCTGCTGTCAGCGTCGGCAGTCCTCAAATCCGAAACCAGGCCACTGTCGGAGGGAATTTATGCCAGCGACCTCGTTGTTGGTATTTCCGGAACTCTGATGCACCGTGCCTTAAGAAGGGCGGCTATGAATGCTTCGCCTATGGTGGTCGGAATAAATACAACGCCATCTTTGGTGGCGGGCCGAGCTATATCGTTCACCCATCTGACCTCGCGCCCGCGCTCGTGATGATGGATGCGGCTGTTGTCTGCCAGTCACCACGGGGTGCGCGACGTGTCGAGCTCTCAGATTTTTACACTCTGCCTGCCGACAGTGATGTGACAAGGGAGACCGTTTTGGGGCCGGATGAGATCGTTGAACGCGTGGAGGTGCCTCGTCTTCCAGTAGGAATGATCAGTACCTATGTGAAGGCTCGGGAGCGAGGCTCCTTTGACTTCGCTCTCTCTGCCGTCGCCTTGGGCCTTCGTGTGCAGGGCGGAGTGATCAAAGACTGCCGCTTGGTCCTCGGTGGCGTGGCGCCAACGCCGTGGCGCTGTTCAGCGGCAGAGGAGATCGCTGTCGGGCGCGAGAACAATGAAGAGACGTGGGCTCTTGTCGCGTCGGCGGCGCTTGAAGGGGCAGAGCCTCTCTCTGAAAATGCTTATAAGGTGCCCTTGACGAAGGGCTTGATCGAGAAGGCCATGCGCAAGCTCGCCGGGAGAACTCACTGATGGCTTCTTCAAAGCTCAGCCCTTATTGCCACGACCTCATCACGAAGAAGCGCTGGTTCATTCAGAGGCCTCCTGTAGATGAGAGCGATCTCTTGGATGGCAGCGGAGCCTGTTGGTGCCGGCAGACGAAGGACGCGATCGGCCCTGATCGCGGCATCGTTGATCCGGAGGACTGCCAAGAGGGGCGTGGCTGCTGGAAGCGATGGGGGAGCCCTTCGGAGCTTTCTGAATCTGCCCAAGGGCGTTAGGCTGAGTCAGCGGGCATCTGTCCGGAATCCGATGAAGCTACAACTCATATTGGCGTGCGTGATCACTCTCACCGGGGGATGCGCCACCTCCACAGTCGCCAACTCAGGCACCTATGTGGAGGCTCGAACAGCCAGCGTCTTCGCTGGAGCTTGTCACTATGGGGCTGAATACACGACCTCGGGTCGTGAAGCTGTTATGGCATGGCGCTTTGAAGAAGGGCCCGCGCGCGGAGCAGAGGTCGTGGCCTTTGTCAGCTCTCATGAGAATCTCGCCGAGAACTCCAGCGATCGGAAGAGCGTCGTTTACCTGGGTGGACCCCGAGCTGCTTGCGAGCTGGCTCTCCAAGGCTTGAGAGTGGATGGATGTCTTGGTGAGATTTTAAAGGTCGGCGATGGCGCTGACGTTCAGACGCAAGGTGACCAGTTTGTGGTCCTTGGCGGCGAAGAGCTGCACCTAAGGGGAGAGCTCATTCCTGACCGCGCGTGTTGCAGCATGCCTTCTCAGCGTTGGTACTTGCCGCTAGGTACGAGCGCTCCCGGAGTGGTGGGGAAGAGCGAGATCTTTGATTGCGATGTGCCTTCGATGAAGGTGCGCTTTGCAAGAACAGGGGAGAACGACGCGATCGTCTCCTCCTTCACTCTGTGAGCTTCTATCTAGCCGTCGCGCTGCTAGTCGCGTCAGCGGGGAGCCCGGACCCGCCTCATGCACATCCGATGTCTAGGTCGAGCTCTAGGGTCGACGTGGAAGAGGACGTCTTGCGATGGACGCTTCGTGTTCAGGCGCAGTCGCTTCATGAGGTCTTGCCGGCGCTGGACCTAAACGCTGACGGTGGTCTTCAGCTCGCGGAGGTCGTATCAGGGCGGGCTCAGGTGGCTGACTATCTAGGTGAGAACTACCGCCTGAGTCTCACAGAGAGCGGAACTGAGCCATTGATCGGCGAGTGCGTCTTCGTCGGTGCGCCCTCTGTGCCCGAATTGAGAGCTTCTGCGGAGTGGGTGGAGATCATTTGGGAGGTGCCTCTCGTCGCTGACCTCGACGGTGTCGGGGTGTCGATGAGGCTCTTTGAAGAGACCAGCCCGGACCATTTGGATGTCTTCGAGTTGCGCAAGAAGGGTCGCCTCAGTTACACGGCGCTCTTTAGCGCTGCTAAGCCTGGGGCTTGGATCTCTATCTCCACGGATGAAGAGATGGGTCTCATGCAGTGGATTCGCTTGGGGATCACACACATCCTCTCAGGCTGGGATCATCTCGCTTTTCT